>DFBR01000163.1:14455-16072 GCA_002367375.1 Erythrobacter sp. UBA3075
ACGGTGAAGATGGAGGGGTCCGGGTGATCGTAGCTGACGGTTCCAATCGTGTTGAACCGCGCAAGATCATAGCGATAAGGCACAGAATTGCCATGCCAAGCGACCACGTCGAAAGGCGAGTGGCCCTGGCTTATGGTCCAAAGCTTGCCGTTGAATTTCTGGACGATCTCGAAGTCCTCGTCCCGGTCTTCATACCACGCAACCGGCGTTTCGAAATCGCGCGGATTGGCGAGGCCATTGGCGCCGATAGGGCCAAGGTCGGGCAGGCGGAACGGCGCGCCAAAATTCTCGCAGACATATCCGCGTGCAGGCCCGTCAGTGAGCTCGACACGAAACCGCATGCCCTTTGGAATGACAGCGATATGGCCGGGGGACACATCCATGCGGCCCATCTCTGTCACGATCATTAGCGCGCCCTGCTGCGGCAGGATGAGCATCTCACCATCGCTGTTCTGAAACGCGCGCGCATCCATGCTGGCGGTGGCAGCGTAGAGGTGAATGCCAATGCCGCCTTCGGAAGGCCCGCCATTGCCAGCGTAAGTGACCATGCCATCGACGAAATCGACATCGCCATCGGGCAAGGGCAGCGGGTCCCAGCGGAGGCGATTGGGCGAAGTATGGGAGTCATCAGCCGCAGCAAACCTGCTCGCGCCGCGGTAGGGCTCAAACGCGCCATGCTCTGTCGCCGGACGCATCCGGTAGAGCCAGCTGCGGCGATTCTCGGCACGGGGCGCAGTGAAGGCGCTGGTGCTGAATTGCTCGGCGTAAAGGCCGAACACCGGACGCTGCGGAGAATTGCGCCCTTCCGGCAGCGCACCTTCCACGGCCTCGGTTGCGAAGTGGTTGAGAAATCCAGTCTGATATTGCATCGTAATATAGTCTCACATGAAACCTTATGGTCTCATGCCCCGCTCGGCCCCTTTTCGCAATGGTCTTGACGGTAGCAACGAGCGAAGCGACACAAGGTGCCGACATGAAACTTTACGGATATTGGCGCAGTTCAACCAGCTATCGGCTGCGCTGCGCATTGGAGCTGAAGGGCCTGGCTTACGAGCAGGACCCTGTGAACCTGCTGGAAGGCGCGCAGAAAAGCGCGGCATTCGCCAGCCGCAACCCATTCGCCACTGTGCCGATGCTGGAAGCCGACGGCCGCGACCGGGCGCAAAGCATGGCAATTATCGAATGGCTGGATGAACGTTATCCCGACATGCCTTTGCTGCCTGCCGATATCGAGCAGCGCTACACGGCGCGTGAGCTCACCTATGCCATCGCCACGGAACTACACGCACCGCTCAACTTGCCAGTGCTCAAATATCTGAAAAACGAACTCGGCCACGATCAGCAGGCGGTCGACATCTGGTATCGTCATTGGCTGGCCAAGACGCTGCACCCGGTCGAGAAACGGCTCGCACAGTTGGGCACGCGTGATTTCCTGTTCGATGCGCCCGGCCTGTTTGAAACAGTACTGATCCCGCAACTCTACAATGCGCGGCGGTTCAATTTCGACCTATCGGAATGCCCGCATATCATCCGGATCGAGAGCGCCTGTAACGCCCTGCCCGCCTTCCATCGCGCCCACCCTGACCAGCAGGCTGACGCGCACTGATTGCCGCTCGC
>DFBR01000163.1:16106-29731 GCA_002367375.1 Erythrobacter sp. UBA3075
GGGCAAACGGCTGCTAGAGAACGTCTGTGAGCGTCTCGTCGATAGCAGTCATGATGCGATCCAGTTGCGCATCGGTGAGGCAGTAGGGGGGCATCAGATAGAGCGTCTTGCCGAGCGGGCGCAGGAGGATGTCGCGGGCAAACAGGCCTTCACGCATCTTCAAGCCAATATCGGCGAGGTAGCCCGTTTCAGGCACGTCCACATCCATCGCGATAATGCTGCCTGACTGACGCATATTGGTGATCGGGTGGCGCTGCGCGATGCGGGCAAAGCCTTGCGCTTCCCGCTCGGCCAGCGCCGCCACTCGCTCCAGAACCGGCTCTTCGCGCCAGATTGCAAGGTTCGCATTGGCGGCAGCACAGGCGATGGGGTTGGCAGTGAAGCTGGAGGAGTGGAAGAACAGCTTGGACCGGTCGGTTGAGTAGTGCGCGTCATAGATCGGCGCACTCGCCATCGTGACCGCCAACGGCATCAAGCCGCCCGTCAGCCCTTTGGCAAGGCACAAAATGTCCGGCACCACGCCCGCGTGTTCGCAGGCGAGCAATGCTCCGGTCCGACCCCAGCCGGTCATCACTTCATCGGCAATGAACAGCACATCGTGACGCGTGCAAATCGCGCGCATTTCGCGCAAAGTGCCAGCCGAATACATGAGCATTCCGCCCGCGCCGAGCACCAGCGGTTCGACGATAAAGGCGGCGGCATCGCCTGCTTTGCAAGCCGCTTCTAACGCGTCCAGCGTTGCCTGCTCGCTACCCTCCTGCGGGAAAGGAACGGTTTCAACATCGAACAGCAAAGGGCTGTACGCACGGTTGAAAACACCGCGCTCACCCACGCTCATGGTGCCGATTGTGTCACCGTGATAGCTGTGCTCCATCACGATAATCCGGTCGCGCGGCTCACCGATGTTGGCCCAGAAGCCGAGCGCCATTTTCAACGCCACTTCGACGGCGGTTGAGCCTGAGTCGGAATAGAACACATATTCCAGCTCGCGCGGCATGATCGCCCTCAAACCGCGCGCAAGATCTTCAGCGGGTTGGTGCGTCCAGCCGGCGAAAATCAGCTGGTCTAGCTTCGCCGCCTGCTCCTGAATGGCCGACACGATACGCGGATGATTATGGCCATGCGTGGTGACCCACCAGCTGCTGATCGCATCCACCACTTCGCGCCCGTCGGAAGTGTAGAGCAAGGCTCCGTCGGCCCGATCCACCAGCGGTATCGCCTCCCCCAGCCCATGCTGGTGGAACGGGTGCCACACGGGCGACCGCGTCGTCATGCGAGCAGCTCCAGATCGATGTTCGCCGCAAAGGCTTCCCGCAGACTTTGCGCATCAAGCGGATCGAGTATCGGCAGGCGCCCAAGGCTTGGCGCAGCGCCGAAACGGTCGATGGCTGATTGCGCAACGGGTTCCTCATCCCCGACCAAGGCGACACCCGCGATGGGGATATCGCGCTTTCGCAGCGCCTCTAGCGTCATCAACGTATGGCTGATGGTGCCAAGCGTCGTACGGGCAACGACGATAGCATGCAGTCCCCAGCGCTTGAAAAGATCAGCAGCTAGGATTTGGTCGGTATAAGGCACAAGCACACCGCCTGCCCCCTCCACAACCAGTGGCCGTTCCACATCGGGCAATGCCAGCCGATCAAGCTCAATCGCGACACCATCAATCCGGGCCGCTTCATGCGGCGAGCATGGCGTTTCAAGGCAATAGGCTTCGGGCAGAATTTGGACATCGCAACCGTCGGTCAAATGCGCCACCGATTGCGTATCAGTGCCATCGCCCAACCCGCTCTGTACCGGCTTCCAATAGGCCGCTTTCAAAGCGCCGGTCAGGCCAGCAGCAAAGATCGTCTTGCCGATGCCCGTATCTGTGCCGGTGACGATGAACCCCTGCGTCATTGCAATCCCCCCATGACTTCAAGCACGCGGTCCACATGCGCTTTGTCATGAGCGGCGGAAAGCGAAAAGCGGATGCGGCTTTCGCCAGCGGGCACGGTCGGCGGGCGAATTGCGACGCCGAGAATACCAGCCTCTTCGAGCGCGGCACTGGCAGCGAGCGTGTCCGCCTCCGTACCCATTTTCACCGGAACGATCTGCGTGTCCGATGTGCCGGTGTCATAGCCTTGCGCCTGCAATCCGGCGCGAAAGCTCTCGGCCAAATCGCGCAAGTGAGTGCGCTCTTTGTCCATGCCCGGCACCAGATCGAGCGCTGCATCAATCGCTCCCAGAACAGGAGGCGGCGGCGCGGTTGTGTAGATGAAACCGGAGGCGGCATTGACGAGATAATCGCAAATGTCCGCATCGGCCGCGATATAGGCGCCAAAGCTGCCCATAGCCTTGCTGAAGGTGCCCATCACGATATCGGGCTTGTCGGTCAGATCGGCAGTCAGCCCTGCCCCACCTGCTCCCAGCACACCTGTCGCGTGCGCCTCATCGACCACCAGCAGAGCATCGTGCTTACGCGCGATCTCGACAAGGCGCGGCAAGTCTGCCCGGTCACCGTCCATGCTGAACACGCTTTCGGTGGCGATGATCCGTGCGGGAGCCTTGCTGCCATGATCTTCCAGCAATTCTTCCAGATGATCGAGGTCATTGTGGCGATAGCCGTGATGCTTGGTTCGGCCAGCGGCAATGCCGTGGTGAATGCTCGCATGGACGAGCCAATCGGCGAAGACAGCTGCCTGTGGCTCCAGCTTGAGCAAAGCGGGAAAAAGCGCGGCATTGGCTTGCCACCCGCTGGCGAACAGCAATGCGGCGTCCATGCCCTTGAAGGCGGCAACGCGCGCTTCGATGTCGCGGTGGACGGACAAAGTGCCCGTCACCAGCCGCGACCCTCTGGCCCCGGTGCCATAGCGCTCGGCCCAATCGGCAGAGCGGCGCGCCAATTCAGGATGATGCGCGATGCCGAGATAGTCATTGCTGGAAAAGTCGAGCAATTCGCGCCCGTCACGCCGAACCATCCCCAGCCCGCCCGGTTCAACCGCGCGCAAGCTGCGGTAGCGGTTAGCCGCTTTGCGCTGTGCGATGGCCTCGGCGAATTTGTCACGCATGTTGAAAGCCTATTCGGCGGGCACGCTTTCTGTCTGGCAGGTGCCTGCACAGCTCTTTGCCGCGCGCGCGGGTTCTTCACCTGCCATCGCTTTCAGGCCGAGCCGCGCGAACAGTGCCGCATCGCTATCGTCGCCCGCATTGGGCGCGGTGAGCAATTTGTCGCCGGTGAAGATCGAATTCGCACCCGCCATGAAGCACATGGCCTGCGTCGCGTCAGACATGCTCTCGCGCCCCGCAGACAGGCGCACCATGCTCATCGGCATACAGATGCGCGCGACCGCCACGGTACGGGTGAATTCGATATCGTCGATCTTCGCCATGGGAGTGTCGACCAGCATATCGCCGAGCGGCGTACCCTTGACCGGCACCAGAGCATTGACCGGCACGCTCTCGGGGTGCTGCTCCAGCGTCGCCAGCGTATGAACAAAGCCCACGCGGTCGGCGCGCGTTTCGCCCATGCCGACAATGCCACCGCTGCACACGTTAATGCCAGCGCCGCGCACATTTTCCAGCGTATCAAGCCGGTCCTGATAGTTGCGCGTGGTGATCACACGGTCGTAATACTCCGGTCCAGTGTCGACGTTGTGATTGTAGTAATCGAGGCCCGCTTCGGACAGCTGATCCGCCTGTTTCGGGCTGAGCATTCCCAGCGTCATGCAGGTTTCCAGCCCCATTTCGCGCACGCCCTTCACGATCTCCACGATCTTGGGCATGTCGCGCTCTTTCGGATTGCGCCACGCCGCGCCCATGCAGAACCGCTGACTGCCCGCATCCTTCGCCTGCGCAGCGCCTTGCAGCACCTGGCGCACATCCATCAGCTTGGTCGCTTCCACTCCGCTGTCGGCGTGGGCGCTCTGCGAACAATAGCCGCAATCTTCGGGGCAACCGCCAGTCTTGATCGAGAGCAAGGTACACAATTGCACTTCGTCGGCGCGATGATGCGCGCGATGCACTTCGGCGGCGCGGAAAAGCAATTCGGTAAAGGGTAGGTCGAAGAGCTGTGCTATCTCTTCGCGCGTCCAGTCGGTGCGAGTGGGCGTGATGCTGCTTGCGATTGATTCCATGGCGACCGCATGGCGAAAAAGCAGCGGCAGGTAAAGCCACGCTTCACCCTTACGCCGTGCATCGAGTGCCAGCCAACCAACGCCGAAAAGACGCAAACCTATGCGTCGAAGCGCACCCAGATGTAAAATCGAGTCAAATTCGATCCATTTCGGAGTTGTAACCTAGCCATTGTTGCCAAAAATTCATACAAACTGAATCAATTCTGCAAGTGAACAAAAGTGGGTCGGAACGTGAGAATAGCAATTGCTGATGACGATCAGGAGGTTCTCCAGCAATTGTCGTCTTATCTGGAAAATGCTGGATATCTTTTTGACAGCTTCCGTAACGGCAAGGATTTGCAGGTCGCATTGCGCCGCGAAACTTATGATGTTGTTCTGGTTGACTGGAATATGCCCGGCGCCACGGGCTTGGAAGTTGTCAATTGGGGCAGCGAAAACCTCGACCAGCCACCCGCCTTCATTCTGATCACCAGCCGGTCCGAAAAATCTGATATCGTCAGCGGGCTGGAAAAGGGTGCCAGCGACTACATCGTCAAACCGGAAAGCGAAGAAGTAATTATCGCCCGGATAGAGGCCGCAGCCCGCCGACGCTCCAGCCCGGCCAAGCCCGAACGGTACCAGACTTACGGCCAATATCGCGTCGACCGACTGAACTCCGAAATTGAGCGGAGTGGGGAGCCGATCAAGCTGACGGCCAAGGAATTCAAGGTTGCCGCGCTGTTTTTTGAAAACGTGAACCGTCCACTTTCGCGCAGCTACATCTTCTCGCAAATCTGGGGAAATCTGGGCGATATCACCACGCGCACGCTCGATATGCATGTGTCGCGGGTGCGATCGAAGCTGGAATTACGGCCGCATAACGGCTTTGCCATTCAAACTGTCTTCGGCTTCGGCTATCGCATGGATGCGTTTTTCGAAGAGGGCGGTGATGATGGCGAGGCAAAAACCTGATTTAGCAGCAAGCGCATGGCGTAAAGGCGCGCGCGTTCTGGCACTTGGGGCCGTGCTTGCCCCCCTGTTAGTGGGCTGCACCGTTACACAGCCAACCAGCATCATCTCCACCACTGGGCAAATCCCGCAAGGCAATGCCGTGCAGTTACCTTCCATAGAAACGGACGGATCGCTGCGCGCGACCTTTGGGCGGGCGCTGGATGCTGCGATGGCCGCTCAATCAATCGAGATCACCGACGATGCCTCGGTTGTTGCCGCATATGCCGTTGCGGTGCGCGAAGCGCGAACAGGTGTGGCCGATCCTGCCGCTTCGACTGAAGAAGAGGTGATTTGGGAATCGCAGCCGCGCCCCGGCGGCATTTTCGACATATGCGATGCACAGCGCCTGCGCGGCACACTCGTCTTGCTGGACCGTGCGAGCGGCGAAGTTGTTTATCGCGGTGTCGGCGAAAGCACATCGTGCGAATTCGACGAGGCTGAGCTGGTCACTCTCGCCGAGGTTCTTGTCGCTGATGCGAGCGGAGCAGTCGCCAGCGACTGATCAATACGAGAGACCAGCGGTGCTTACCGCTGCAACGGTAGTTCGATTTCAAACCTTGTGCCCTCGCCCCTGCGCGATGCCACCGTGATCGTGCCATCGTGCCTGTCAACCACGCGCTTCACAAAGGCCAACCCCAGCCCCACGCTTGGCCCTGCCTTCTGTTCGTGCGCGCCAAAACGGGCGAAGGGGTTAGCCAGCCGCTCGGTTGGCAGACCAGGCCCTGCATCAGCAATCCAGAGGCAGAAATGCTGCGCCGAGGCATTGTCTATACCAATGCGCACACTGCTGCCTTCAGGCGCGAATTTGATCGCATTGCCAATGAGATTATCGAGCAGCCGCGCGATCAATGACGCATCGACCTCGGCGAAAACCGGCTCTTCGGGCAATTCAGGCTCCACAATGATCCGCTTGGCTCTGGCAGCTGTATAGGCGCGATCGCACGCCTCCTCGACCAAGGCGACACAATCGCTGTCTTCGAAATCGAGTTCCGCCTCGTCCAGCCGGGCAAGTTGCACGAAATCATCGGCAAGTTTCAGCGTACGCTGCGCCTGAGAGCGAATACGGCGGGAGATATCCTCGCCATCTTCGCCTTGCCCAGCCTGCCGCGACAGCCCGATGATCGCCACCTGCGGCGTGCGCATGTCGTGCGATAAGAATTCAAGCATCTCGCGCCGATCCTGCTCGCGCCGGCGGGTTTCGGAGACATCGCGCAAGGCCATGATTTCTCCGCTTTCAAGATCGCCTTCCAACTCGAATTCCGCACGGGCGACAAGGAAAGTGCGACCATCAGGAAAGCTGATTTCGCGGCGTCCATCTTCACTATTTGCCAAGCTCGCCGCCAACAGCGCGCCGAGTGGTTCGGGCCGCTCTTCGCTCCACTGCGGAAACAAGTAGTGCGCCTTGGCATTGGCCATCACGACATCGCCCGCCCGGTCCAGCACAAGAATGGCATCGGGAGCGGCTTCAATCACCTTGCCAAGGAAAGCGAAGCTGCGGCTGACATGGCTGACAAGGCGGCGCATCCGGGCGACTTGCCGCGCGATCTGGTCGAAGCCCTCAACTTCGGCGCGCTTGGCACCTTCGGGCCGCAGGAAGGCTGCTTCTTCCTCAAGATAGGCGCTGACCGATGTAAGGCGTCGCCAGCTCCACAAGGGATAGGCCAGTACGACCGCCAACAATGCGACGCCCGGCGCGATCCACGCTCCGGTCAAAGGCACCAGCATGACGGCGGCCGCAACAACCGCCGCCGCAATGGCGAGTGTCGCCACCAAGCCGGCGCGCGGCGACATTCTCCAGAACACCAGAAATTGCACCAGCAGGGCCAATGCCGCCAGCAGGCCGGACCAGAAAGGTGGCCAGTCGGTCACCAGACCGCCACCGCGCAGCGCGTCATACAGATTGGCCTGCGTTTCCACACCGGACATGACTGCAACCGAGCCTGCCCCTACAGAATAGCGATCGCCCATGCCTTGCGCTGTCGCGCCAATCACAATTGTCTTTCCGCGCAGAAATTCGTCCGGCACGCTGTCCGCGATGACCTCGGCAGCAGAAATTTGCGAATATGAGCCAGCCGGATGGAATGACAGGATGGGGCGCGTGTCCGGTTCATGCCCGCCTGCATTCGTGCCTAACCGCGCCGCAGAGAGGGCGAAATGCGGATAGTCATTCGCACCTGCCTCCACCCCCATGTCGAACCGGCGTAGCACGCCATCCGGATCGGGGGTGATGACCACATGGCCGGTCTCCGCCGCGCTTTGGGCTAGCGGAGCAATCGGAAACACCGGCACGATTCCCTCGAGAGAATTGGGTTGCGGTGCAAAAGTGTGCGGCAAGACAACCTTGCCATGGCGCGCGATGGCGGCCGCTAGCTGCGCATCGGCTTCACCCGTCGATGGCTCAAGAAACAGCACATCAAACATGACCGGGCCGCTTTCTGCTTGCGCCAATCGATCGATCAAGCGGGCATGAACAGTGCGCGGCCAAGGCCATGTTCCGACTTGGGCAAGGCTGGCATCATCAATCGCAACAATAACAATATCGTCCGAAGATGCCGGGCGTGCCAATGCCGCTGCACGGTCCAGCAGGGCGGCGTCGAGGCGGTTCGCGATATCTGCCCGCGCGGCAAAAAAGCCAAGCGCGATGGCGAGCGCAAGCAGCACAATCCATTCGACAAGAAGCCTGCGGTAGACCATCGGTGACCGGTCCTAATCCTGACTCTGAGCGATCATCTGAGCCCGGCGCATTATTCAGGCGACACAGTCAGGCTCTGTTCCGGCCCCCAGACCGTTAGCAGCCCTTCCTCTGCATCGGACTGGATCGCCGCAACACGCCAGATGTAGGTCCCCGGCTCCAGCCCGGTGATTACCGTGGCGCTACCGGGCAAAGCGATCTCGTCATAAAGCGGCACATCGGCGGCTCCTTCGCGCCAGAGCTGGAATGCAAAATGGGTGATCCCCTCACCCTGCGGCAGCCATGCAAAGCGGAATCCGTCTGCCAGAGGGGATGCTTCCACCACCGCCTCTGCCCCCAGACGTTTGCGGCGGAAGGAGAAAGTTTCGGACAGGCCTTCAATGCCATTGTCGGAAATCCCGCGTGCGCGGATGAAATAGCGACCATCTTCAATGTCTACAAATTCGCTGACATCTGAACTGCCAATTTGCTCAGCGATGACTTCAAGAAATCCTGCATCGCGCGCAATCTGTGTGCGGGTGGCCTGCGCTCCCGTTGGCAGTGCAATGGTAAAGGCCACGGTTTCGCCAGTCTGGATTGCGCCGGGCGAGGCGATTTCGGCGGGCGGCAGCAGAGCCTCAGGTTCGGCCACCCCGGCAGATGTTGCAGCAACACCAAATCCCTCATTCGTCAGTTGCGGATCGGATTCGGTCAGCACTGTGCCTTCAACCGACACTGTCCCCTCGACCACTTCGGTCACACTTCGTGACGATGCCGCATCAAATCCGACCCTGTATTCGGTGCCGCGCACTGCCGTAACCGCCACGGGCGTACTGGTTCGGAATCGTTCTTCCTGCCGCAACGTCGGTGCATTTATCGTGCCGCGCCCGCCCAATATGCGGAATTCCACATCGCGTAAGTTCCGCAGGCGATAAATGCGGGCACGATCCAGCCGCGCGTGCGAATTGGATGGCAGCGCAATCGTTGCGCCATCGGCGGACTGGAAGGAGATAAAGCCGTTCGCTCCGGTACGGATCACCGCACCTTCGGACAATTGCGCACCAATTTGCGGGGCAGCGCCATTGATATTCACCGGGCCGGAGAAGCTGCGCACAACAAGCCCGGCATTTCGCCATGCAAGCAGGCGGCGAGGCAAGCGCAGAACCGTGCCGATCGGAATGCGCCGCGGATTGGAAATGCGGTTGAGCCGCGCGATGGTCACCACGGCATTGGCCCCGCTCATAAAGCGATTATCAATCCCAATCAGCGTGTCGCCTGCCTTCATGCGGTAAGTCACGACACCGCTGTCCGATTGCGCTTGGGCAAGCTGTGGCGGCATCGCCATCGCCGCCAGCAACAGGAAGGCTCTGGCGACAAACCGGAAAACTGCGTTTCGTTTGCTGCGCATATTCCATCCCCTGATCTTCACGCGAAGTTACGCCGCCAATATGCCAACACGCAAGGCTTACTCAGCGATTAGGTTTGATTGTTGGCGCAAAATGTCACGCCGGAGAGCTTCGCCTTGCCCCCTCGGCCCGCCAATTGGCGGCACCGCGAGAACGAAACGCTCCGGCGCGAACAGGCATATCCGGTTTGCGTGATATCCCTGCATTCAGTCTCAGGTGCGACCCTGAAGGACCCGGACAAGGCTTTCACGTGATGTCGGCAAGCAACAGGGAGGTTATTGCTTGGCGGCATCTCCCGGATATTCGATCACCGCATTGGGCGATCCTGCGGCCTCTGCAGGGCCGCTCGAAAACATGCTGGCGAAAAGGAAACACGCGACGGTAGCTATTCCAGCAAGGGCAACTGCAATCCGCTTGGTATGCTCTGATCGCCGTGTGTCTGCCGAAATACTCGCCACTTTGCGTCTCCCCCACGCTCATTTCGTCTCTGAAAGGGTGGATAACACTCCCCCGCCAATTGGCTGAGTAAAGACTCGTAAATTCTACATGCCTGAACCCGCAGGTCGCAGTGTCAGACGCGTTCTGCCAGCATGACTTGCGAGACTGTGCGCTGCCCATTTTCGCGCGACAATTGCACGAACACGTCAACGCTTTCGCGGACATAATGGCGCACATCATCCCGACCGAGTCGTGAGCCTGCTTGCAATACCAGCAATACCAGCTGTTCGATTGCGCGTGTCGGCGTGTCGGCGTGGATCGTGGTCATCGAGCCGGGGTGCCCGGTATTGACCGCGCGCAGGAAAGTGAACGCCTCAGGTCCGCGCAATTCGCCCAGAATGATCCGGTCGGGGCGCAGGCGCAGAGCGGCAATCAGCAGGTCTTCCGCTGTCACTTCCGCCTCGCTCATCGCCCCGCGCGCTGCAATCAGGCCAACAGCGTTCTCGTGACGCAGCTTCAGTTCCTCTGTGTCCTCGATCAACACCAGTCGCTCCTCGGCAGGAATTTCCGCCAGCAGAGCATTGAGAAACGTGGTCTTGCCCGATGATGTGCCGCCCGAAACTAGGATATTGCACCGCGAGCGCACTGCCTCTTTCAGAACCGCCGGGGCCTCATCAGGGCCGACCATGCGATTGGTGATCGTACTGTCGAGTGCGGCCTTGCCTGCGGTCAGCCCGTCAAACGCGCCGCCGGCACTCCACTGATCGAGCGAAAGATCGGGCGAGACATGCTTGCGGATAGCGATCACATAGCCGCCGCGCGTGGCGGGTGGGCCGACGATCTGCACACGGCTGCCATCGGGCAAAGATGCCGCGAGCAGCGGCTGTGCGCGGCTTACACCTTGCGCGCCATGTGCCGCGATCTGCCGCGACAATCGGCCGAGTGTTGCTTCATCCAGCCCCTCAACTTTCTCACGCGAAATACCGCCGCCCAGCGTTTCAAACCAGATCTCGTTCTCGCGATTGATCCAGATATCGGTGATGTCGGGCCGACCCAGCCACGGGGCCAAGGGCGCGAGGAAACTGTCGAGATAATATCCGCCTTCCACGCGGATCAGCTCTCGACGCTGGAGAAGTCGAGATCGCGCGCGACGTGGACCGAGACACTGGTGCCGTGGTCAATTTCAAGCACAGGGCGCGCTTGCTGGCTTTGGCCACCTTGCGCGATGTTCTGAGTGCTGCCCGGCAGGGCAACGACAGTGCCGCCATCTGCCGCCTGCCCCACTGCGACACCCACGCCGATATCGAGAATGGTCTGAAGCAGGGCGCCGCCAAAGCGGGCGAAAAACCGCGAATTCACGTCCCCTTCCACGCCGCCACGACCAAGCGGGTCTGACGCCGGACTGTCGAGCGCAATGCTTACGCCATCAGGCCGCAGCAGCCGCGTCCAGGTAATCAGCGCGCGCCGCTCACCCGGATTGATTCCCGCATCATATTCGCCAAACAAACGGCTGCCGCGCGGCACCAGAATGCGCGTTCCATCGAAAGAATGGACATCGCGCTGCACCAGCGCCCGCACGCGGCCCGGGCGAGTAGAATCAAATGCCGTCTCCAGCACCGCCGGAATGATCGTGCCTTGCGTGACCGTGAAGGATGGATTGCTCAGCCTGCTGGCGGTGACTCGGTTCGCGTCGGCCTGCTGCTGCGCCTGCGTTGCTGCATTGTCCGGCTGCTCTGCGCGATCAAACACCACACGGGGCTGCGGCGGCTCGTACAGCTCGGGAGCAGATGGCGGGTCGAAAGCAGGTGGCGGTGCGGGCTGCGGCGGCGCAATCGGCGGAGCGTAATAAGTCGGTGGCGGCGGCAGAGGAATTGCAGGCGGCGCGGTGTCGTCTTCTCCCAGATCGACCGGAAGCACACGCGGGCGTTCGGGCAAGGACAGCGGCGGCGGCGAGGCAATCCGCGACCCGCCAGCGTCTGTTGCAAACACTGCCGGGGCCTGCGCTGTTTGGCGCGCGCTATTGAGCGTCGAGAACAGCCAGATGCCACCAAGCGCAAGGATCGCGATAAAGGCGTAAAGACCGTAATTGCTGGGCGGCGCTGTGCGCACGACGGGGCGGCCATCATCTTCGGGGAGGTCGGACAATTCGCTCATCCCTCGCCCTCCGGTTGAGCATTGCGGTGCGCCCGCGCACGCTCTCCATCAAGGCGGAAAACCAGCTCGGAATAGACCCGGTCGATAACGTAGACATCACCGCGCATGTGGCCGTTGACCATTTCCTCATCGCCTGTCTGCCCGATGGCGAAGACCGCGGGGAGCGCCTGACTGGGATAGTAAGTGATGTAAGTGCGCGCGCCATCGTCACTTATGTCCTGCGGACGCACTTCGTTGTCGCCGCGCAAACGATAGGTCCAGCGCGGGCGATCCGCCGCGGACGCAGCAGTCTCTGCCTGGGTGGCGGGCGAGTGATCGCCATAGGTGAACTGCACCAGATAGGCCGCTGTCAGCCCTTCCCCCGTGCGGACACTGAATGGATAGCTGCGGCGGTCGGTATCGATCACCATGCGGCCAGTTAAATCCTGACCATTGGGCAGCACCAGCAGGCTGTTGCCTTCGGGTGAGACGCGAATGTCAAAATCAGTCGGATTGCTGAGCGTCACCCGCTCGATCCGCTCGCCCTGTTCAAGCATCACCGTGACACCGGTAGACGGCATGACGGTGAGCAGCACTTCCAGCCCGTCTTCCCATTGCACGGTCTGCAAGCGCGGATTGTCGAGCTCCAGATTGGGCACGACCTGCGCCTGCGTGGCCGGGGCCAGCGTCATTGCAAGAAGAAGGGCGAGGAAGCGCGTCACTGGCTGACTTGCTCCTCGGATGTTGGTGGAGCCGCCTGCAACTGCACAGGCTCTTGCGCTTCCATCACTTCGGGCAGCGTCTCGGCATCGCGGCGATAGCGCGTTACCTGAAAGCCGAGCGGATTGAGATAGCGGTCCTGCTCGCTCATTTGCGCCCCGCTGAAGGTGTAATCGACCACCGCTGCCCAATGCTGCGCCACTTGCGGCTGGCCGCCGGTATCCGTGCGCATGGTGGAGAAACGCACCAGCGAGCGGTCTGCTGAAAGTGAAGACACGCTGCGCACTTCAACCGAAATGCGCGTGCCGGGCGAATAAGCCGACAGCGGACTGCCCGGCGTATTTGCGCGCATCAAATTCTCATAGCGCCGCCGCGCCTCACCCGTGGTCCAGAGAGCGACCTTGGCGTAGTCAGCTTGCAAATCGCCATAATCGAAGCTCTCGCGCGCAATCACATATTGCACGAGGAATGACCGGGTCAGCGCAGCATCGGGAGCAATCACCTGCTCATCAAGCGGGGCGAGCGCTTCAACGCTGCCGGTCTGCCGGTCCACCAACAGCGTGTATGGCTCCACCGTCTTGAGCGGCAAAAGCATGACCAGCGCGATAGCCAGCAGCAGGGCAATAGCCGCCGATACGCATGCAACAATCCACGCATTGCGGCGCGATTTTTCCAGCTCGTCCGTCACGCTGACAGACCAGCTGTCGGCGACGTTGAAGTCAGTGTCATCAATGGGATCGTGGGCGGTCAACCGTCTCTCCTGCGGCTCGATATGGAGCGCGAATGCGTGTTGCGGCGATAGGAATTGCCAAGCCGTTCAGGCGGCTGGAAGCTCACATTGTTACGGCCACCGCTGCCACTGCTCGCCGAACCAGCTGAGGCAGCGGTCGCGGCAGTTCCGCCTCCACTTGCTCCGGCTGGCGCGGGTAGGCGCATATAGCGGCTTTGCTCGATACTCATGCGATTCTCCACCTGCTGCGCAATGCGGTCGGCGCGATTGGCGAAGGGCGCAGGCTGAGGTGGTGGTCCATTGATGTTGGTAGGCTGCCACAAATTGCCACTGGGAAGCGCTGGCAGGCGCAAGGCGCTCGGCCAGCCGCGCATAAAGGCGACCTTTGCCAGCAGCCAGATCGACAGCAATTGCACCAGCGTAAA
>DFBR01000136.1 GCA_002367375.1 Erythrobacter sp. UBA3075
CGCCACTCCTGCGCATCGAGCGCAAAGCCATCCACCACATCATCGCACATTTCGCGGGTCAGGCCGGCTTCGCTTGCCACCTGCCCCAATGCGTCGAACGCAATGTCGGCGGTCGGCTGGCCATCGAGCGCGCGGTGGGTGAGAATGCGGATGGCTTCCACCCGGTCCTGCGGGCTGGATGTGTCCAGCTTCAGCTCTCCACCATGATCCTGCCCATCGGCGATGTCATCGCACTTGCGGCACCATGCATACAGCAGATGCGCCCGTTCGCGTGTGGCGCGATCAAAAATCAGACTGGCGACGGCAAAGCTCTTTGAACCCTTGGCGATGCTTTCGCGTGCGCGGCGCACCAAGGCGGCCCGCGGTCGCCCGCCACCCATCTGCCGCGGGGTGGCTTTGACCACCTGGCTGGCGACAAGCGGGCGGGGCTTAATGCGTTTCACAGATCATCAACGCTCATCTGCACGATGGTCTTCGCGGGCTTGTGATTGGCCATCTTGCCCAGCAGGTCGGGCAGCGTTTCGGACACGATCATAATGCCCTGATGCATCTCGCGCACGAAGCCGGTTTTTGCCATATGCGCGTTGAATTGCACCAGCCCATCGTAATAGCCGAACGCATTGAGCAGGCCCACCGGGCTGGAGTGATAGCCGAGCTGCGCCCAGCTGATCGCTTCCCACAATTCGTCCATCGTGCCCACGCCGCCGGGCAGAGTGATGAAGCCATCCGAAAGATCGGTGAAGAACTGTTTGCGCTGATGCATGGTGTCGACGACGTGCAGCTCGGTGCAATCGAGATTGGCGACTTCCATGTCTTTGAGCGCCTGCGGGATCACCCCGATGACTTCGCCGCCCGCTTCCAGAGCGGACGTGGCAATAGCTCCCATCAGCCCGGCCTTGCCCCCGCCATAGACAACGCCAATCCCGCGCTGTGCCAGAGTGGAGCCGACTTCGCGGGCAAGCTCGATATAGCGCGGGTCCGCCGGAGAAGCGGAGCCGCAATAGACTGCGATACGGTTCATGCGCTCAAATCCTCAATCATCAGTCCGGCGGTCGCCTTGGCACTTCCGACAACGCCGGGAATTCCTGCGCCCGGATGGGTGCCTGCACCCACTAGATAGAAATTACCGATCTTGTCATCCCGATTGTGGCCGCGGAACCAGGCGCTTTGCGTCAGCAGCGGTTCAAGGCTGAAGGCGCTGCCGAGATGGGCGTTCAGATCCTTTGAGAAATCGGACGGGGCATAGTGGAACTTGGTCACGATCCGGTCGTGGATATCGGGGATCAACCGGCGACCCACTTCATCGAGCACGCGTTTTTCCAGCTGCGGCCCGACTTCGTCCCAATTGATCGGCATCTTGCCCTGATGTGCCACCGGGACGAGCGCGTAAAAGGTGCTCTTGCCTTCGGGAGCCATGCTCGGATCGGTCACCGTGGGGTGGTGCAGATAGATCGAGAAATCGGCCGGCAGCACGCCATTGTGATAAATATCGTCCACCAGCCCCTTATAGCGCGGACCGAACAGGATCATGTGGTGCGGAATGCCCGGCCATGTGCCTTCCAGCCCGAAGTGCACGACAAATAGGCTGGGCGAGAACTTCTTCTTCGTCAGCGCCTTGCCATAGGTCTTGCCGCGATGGCTGTCGCCCAGCAGGTCCTTGTAGGAATGGACGATGTCGGCATTGCTGGCGACGGCATCGAAATTGGCCCGCCAGCCGCTTTTGGTGACGACGCCGGTGGCACGGTCGCCCATGGTTTCCACCTTCTCCACCGCATCGCCGACGCGCATCGTGCCGCCCAGCCGTTCAAAATGACGGACCATTCCGGCGATCAGGCGATTGGTGCCGCCGCGCGCCCACCAAACGCCGCCGTCCTTCTCCAGCTTGTGGATCAGGGCGTAAATGCTGCTCGTCTTCATCGGGCTGCCGCCGACCAGCAGTGTGTGGAAGCTCAGTGCCTCGCGCAGCTTTTCATTGCGGATAAATTTGCTGACCATCGAATAGACGCTGCGCCATGCCTGATACTTGGCAAGCGCGGGAGCGGCCTTGAGCATGGACTTGAAATCGAGGAACGGAACCGTTCCCAGCTTGACGTAACCTTCATCATGCACTCCGGCGGAATATTCGAGGAAACGATCATATCCTGCGACATCGGCGGGATCGAGCTTGGTGATTTCCTTGCGCAAATTTGCGTCATCGTTCGAATAGTCAAAATTCACGCCATCGGGCCAGTTCAGGCGGTAAAAGGGCATGACCGGCATCAGCTCGACATCTTCAGCGATATCGTGGCCGGACAGCTCCCACAGCTCTTTCAGGCACGGCGGATCGGTGATGACGGTGGGACCGGCATCGAAGGTGAAGCCATCCTTCTGCCAATGATAGGCGCGGCCACCAACCTTGTCGCGCCCTTCGATCACCGTGGTGGCGATGCCGGCGCTTTGCAGGCGAATGGCGAGCGCCATGCCGCCAAATCCGGCGCCGATGACACAGGCTGTGCGGCCTTCGGGAGTTGTCATGAATCTTCCTTGGACTGGGGGGAAGCGAGTTCAGGTGAGGACGTTGTCAGCGCCTTTATGGCGCGCCAGACGGGGATGGGCGGCTTGCCGATCAGAACACGGGCGCGATCGAGCAATGTGGATTGTCCGGCATAGAATCGTTCAACCAATGCCTCGGGCAGACGGTAGAAACGTTCGAATATGCGATAGCGTTCCTGCGGTATCGCGCCATTGAACAGCATTCGGCCAAGCAGACGATAAAAGCCGGTCTTGCGCCAGTATTGACGCGCCATCGTCTCCAGTTTGGCGGACATTTGCTCACCCGGCAGGTCTGCATCGCGCGCGACGGCGAGAGCAACATTCACGGCAATTGGCAGCGTGTAACTGGTGAGCGGATGCATGAAGCCTCCACGCGCGCCAGCCACGCTCACACCCGGATTGCGGTGCGCGGCCTGAAATGCGCCGAAATCGCCTCCTGTCACAACCGGAAGCACGCCGGTCTCAAAGCTGACCGGATCGCCTTCGAGCCCGGCGGCGCGGCAATATTGGTCGATCCGGCCCGACAATGCGCTGCGATCCAGATCGGGCTTGTCGGCATAATAGGTGTCTTCCACGAAGAGATCGTGCAGCCCCAGCGGCAGGACGTAAACGAAGCGATAGGCGCCCTCGTTACCCGCAGGAGCGAGCTGGTCGACCTTCGCGTCCATGATAATCGGGCGGGCGATGCCATGCGGCTTTGCTGTGCGCACATGGCGACCCATGAACACTTGCCAGCCGCCGTGCAATTGGTCGCCCGCAGCAAAACCGCGGCAATCGATCACGCTGCGCGCAGTGATCCGCGTTCCATCTTCCAAGGTCGCGCCCGCCGCATCGACTGCGGCCACTTGCCTGCCCGTCATGATCGTGTCGTCAGCCAGTTCGCGCTCTAAGGATGCAGCGAAATCTTCGCTGGCGAGCGAGCGATAACCGGCTGACAGTCTGCGCCTGTAGGCGGGGAATCGCACATCGTAGCCATCGTCCCACTCGGCCTTGCGAAAACGCGCCATCAGCTCGGTTCCGTCAGTGTCCAGATCACTTGCAAACCAGCTCCACCGGTGATTGCCACCCGGCTGCGCGCCGCTCTCGATCAGGCGGACCGATATGTCGGGCCGATGCCGCGCGAGCGCCAAAGCAATCAGCCCGCCCGAAAGCCCTCCGCCAACAATGGCGATATCGCAGTCACGTCCGCTCATCAGGGCAGTGCCTTAGCGCATTACCGGGGTGAGGCAATGACGGGCTAAGGGCCATGGCTGACTTCAGGCCAGACTGGGGTATGAGATGGGAGTGCCGAGGTGAATCTGGGGAACCTGCACCCCGCGCGGTCCGTTGCCGACGTAAATCACAAGGATTCCAGCAAACGTGCCCATTCGTCAGATCACCGCATTCATCGCCATTTGCGGCCTTGCCATCACCGCGCCTGCTTTCGCTCAAGAGCAGGACGAGCAGCAGGATGCGCCGTCCGCGCCAACGGCTGGCCCGCCATTCGACGTGGGCGAAACCGTGTTTGACGGCGATTTCGCGACACTTGGGGTGGGGGCATCGCTCAGCCCGTCCTACACCGGATCGGATGATTACGTGATTTCGGTCTTGCCTGTAGTGCAGGGATCACTTGGCGGAGTGCGGTTCAGCCCGCGCGCTGCGGGCCTGACAGTGGACTTCATTCCCGACCCTGACGAAGGCGTTGGCCTTGACCTCGGTATCGCGGCGCGCATCCGCAGCAACCGTGTGGATGACATCGAGGATGAGATTACCGCGCAATATGGTGAGCTTGATCTTGCGGTCGAAATCGGCCCGAGCATTGGCGTGAATTTCCCCAAATTGCTCAACCCGTTCGACAGCCTGTCGCTCAAAACTGATGTGATGTTCGATGTCGCGGGTGCGCATGGCGGCACGGTGGTCGCCCCAAGCGTGTCTTACTTCACGCCGCTTAACCGCGGAGTTGCCGCCAGCCTGTCGCTTAGCGCGGAATGGGCGGATGAGGATTTCCAGGACTATAATTTTGCCGTCGACCCGGCTGCCTTTGGCGGAGTAGGCCCGTCTCCGCTCGCCGCCTATGACCCCGATGGCGGCGGCTTTGTCAGCGCCGGTGCGACCCTGTTGGTGGCTGTGGATCTCGATGGCGATGTCACCAATGGCGGGCTTGGTCTTGTCACCATCCTCGGCTATTCGCGCTTGTTGGGCGATGCGGCAAATACACCGTTCACGACCGTGCGCGGATCGCGCGATCAGCTCCTCGGCATGTTGGGCCTCGCCTACACATTCTGATCCGCGTCAATTTGGGAAAAGAGAGAGGGCGGTTCCTCGCGGAGCCGCCCTCTTCTTGTGTCTGATCCGGATTGGGCGAGGCGCCTAGTCCTCGATGTTCAGCTCCGGACGCGGTGCTGGCAGCGGTGCGTCGCGGTCGCCTGTCATCAGATAGGTGTCGAACCATTCCATCATGCGCAGGTTGTAATCATAGCGTGATGCGGCGCGGCTGTTGCCGTGGCCTTCACCCGGATAGAACACCAGCCGCAGCGGCGTGTCCGGGCGGCGAATGCGGATGTTGCGGTACAGTTCGGTGCTCTGCGTGGGGCTGACGCGCGGATCGCTGTCGCCATGCATGATCAGCAGCGGCGTATCGGCGCGGTCGGCATAGTAGATCGGGCTGATTTCCAGCCAGTGCTGCCAGTTCTCCCACGGCCATTCCAGCGCGTGGACGAGATACATCTCATTCGGGATATCACCCGTGCCGACCTTGCTGATCTGGTTGGAAATGCCGACAAACATCACGCCTGCGGCAAATTCTTCCGAATAATAGGTGCTGCTCCAGCCGGTGGCATAGCCGCCATAGGAGCCGCCGGTAATGCCCACCCGGTCGGCATCGGCAATGCCCGCTTCGGCCAGCGCATATTTGGCATCTACCAGATCAACGAATTCGGGATCGGTGTAATTGCCCTGATGCTGCTTGGAGAAGGCGGTGCCATATCCGGTGGAGCCGCGATAATTGGGCTGGAACACGGCATAGCCCTGACCTGCCGCAACCTGTCCCGGTCCGCTGTAATTGGTGGTCCAGCCATTGCTGTCATGCGCTTCGGGGCCGCCGTGCACATCCATGATTAGCGGCGCGCCGCCAGCAGGGATGCCGCCAACCGGCTCAATCAGCACGCCTTCGATTTCCTGCCCGTCACGCGCAGTATAGGTAAAGGTGCGCTGCGGACCCATGGCGATATTGGCCAGCCACGGATTGTGGTCGGTCCAGCGTTCAAACCCGCTGCCCGAATAGAGGAACAACTCGTTAGGGTGCATGGGCGAATTGGCTTCCACCGTCAGGCGATTGCCGCCCTGTTCCACGCTGGTGAGGATGAGCCCGTCGGGATCGACTTCGCGCAGCATATCGCCATCGCCCGAATAGAAGCGCAGCACGCTCTGCGCGCCGACATGGACGACCACGGCGAGGCGGCCGTCGGACATCCACTCCGCATCGACAGCCGCTTCGGGAGCGCCTTCGTTGAGCGCGCGATAGGTGCCGTTGGCGGTGTCGACCAGATGCAGCGTGGTGCTTGCCGGATCGTTCTCATCCACCGCCGCAATCATCGAAAGCTGGCTGCCATCGGGCGAAATCTCAATATCGCCTAGCTTGCCGGGCGTTTCCACAGTGACAAGATCGCCGGTCGTCAGGTCAAGGATATGCGCGCGCTTGGACGTGTAGCTGTCATCCACCAGCGTGGTGGGTGCGCTGGTGATCAGCGCCCATTGGCCGTTTGGCGCAACTTCGAAGCTGTCGACATAGCCGGGCACGGTAATCTCGCGCGGCTCCGCGTCGATGTCACCTGCGCCAGCGCTGGCAACGAACACGCGGTTGAAGCGGTCCTCTTCTTCGTAAACAACCGCATCGAAACCGGCATCGTGTTCATCGTCGCGGGTGTCGTCGGGCGCTGCTGAGACGAGCATGTAGACCATGCTGCCATCAGGAGAGTAGGCGTAGGAGCCGACGCGCGCATCTTCCACTGCGGCCAGTTTGCGGTGCGAGCCGCCATTGGTGGGAATGCCCCACAGCGCGCGATCTTCGCCCCGGGCCGTGTAGAGGAAGGTGATCATCGAGCCGTCTGGCGAATAGTCAATGCCGGACACGCTCATATCTTCGGGCAGGAAGGCGCGCGACTGCATCGGGCCATCGGCCACGAACAATTGCTGACGGCCTCCGCCATCATCTTCGCCCTGAGTGACATCGGGATAGTGGACGCGGGTGTAGGCCACTTGCGTGCCGTCATTCGACACAGCGACAGTGCCAGTAAATTCAACGCGCGCAACATCTTCGGGCGTCATCACATCCTGCGCCATGGCGGGCGTGAAAGGCATGACCAGGGCGGAGGCGAGCAGGGCGGGGCGGAGCATCTTCATGGGGGCAATCCTCTTGCGTGGTTTCCGTTGTAACGGGTCATAGCGATCAAGCGGGCGAAGGCAAACGGGGCGGCATGGGTGGGCGAGGTAACGATCCGATGGTGATGGGCGAACAAGGTGCCATAG
>DFBR01000206.1 GCA_002367375.1 Erythrobacter sp. UBA3075
CTCATCCCCCAAACCACCCCAGCTAGCTCGCATAGGCAAGGCTCATCATGATCACGTCGACACTGGCATGGGCGATGATGACGGCCCACAGATTGCCGCGCTGCACGATACGGACCCAGCCGAGCAGCAGGCCGACAGAGCCAGTTACGATCATTCCGCCAATGCCTTGATAGGCGTGCGGCAGGCCGAACAGCACCGCCTGAATAATGAGCACCAGCCAAATGCGCCCGCGCAATCCGCCAAGCCGTTCCAGCCGGTCCATCAGAAAACCGCGCCACAGCAATTCCTCGCCGAACCCCGCCGCAAGGATCGCCACGCCGACGATCCACAATGCGAACATCAGCGGGCTTTCGGTGACAAGGTCGAGGATGAGGCTGGCGTCGGGCGCGGGCAGGCCGATGGCTTCCATGAGCGTGCCGCCACCTAAGAAAATCCCGATCGTGGCCACGGTTGCGAGCGCCGCCCAGCCGAGCGTGCGGCCCCAGTCGGCGGGCGCGGAAAGATCCCACGCCTCGGCCACACGCCCTTCGCGGCGCAGCCACAGCCAGCACACCAACAGTGTCGCTGCCATGCCGAACATTACGGTGGAGGCGAGCACGGCTGAGCCGAGATCAGGCTCTGCCGCGCCGCTACCAACCTGATCGATAACTGCGGGGAGAGCCGGCAGAAAACTCGCCACAAGATAGATGACAACCAGCGTCACGAATTGCGCGATAAACAACCACCAGCCTATTCCGGCCTTGTCCATCAACACAGGAGGCGTTGCTGCGTCCTCAACCAAAGTCGCCATTGAATAATTCCCCTGTGCGCGTCCCGCCCGCATCTTTCGCCGCAGCGGGCCGAGAGCGCAAGTGCGAGGGCGCGCTTTCCTGCAATCGGCGGGTGCGCCAGATTGCCCACTAAAGCTGTTTCGCTGAAAGCCAAACATTCGGGCGCAAGTGTCACACTGCCCGGTTGGACAAGTTATCACGAATTTTCAGAGGGATATCTGCCCAAAGAAAGAGTGACACCCTGTCGCCTTCGTTACCCTGCTACCGCTTGCGCAGATTGCTTGATTTTTCGCCGTGTTGCGCCTATCTGCGCGCCTTCCCAACAACAGTTCGGGAAATCCGTGCGGGAGGAGGGCAATCGCTCTCCGCTGGACCGCTTAACATGAGCCTTTCGGTAACACGGCAGGCAACAGTGAGAAAAGGAGGCCATCATGGCCAAGAAGATTGACGGCTATATCAGCCTTCAGGTGCCTGCGGGCGCAGCCAACCCATCACCGCCCATCGGCCCGGCTCTGGGTCAGCGCGGCGTGAATATCATGGAATTCTGCAAGGCGTTCAACGCCGCTACGCAGGACATGGAAAAGAACGCTCCGATCCCGACGAAGATCACGGTTTTCGCGGACAAGTCGTTCACTTTCGTCACCAAGACCCCGCCTGCCAGCTTCATGATCAAGAAGGCGATGAAGATCAAATCCGGCTCGAAAGAACCGGGCAAGGATATCATCGGTTCGATCAAGACCAGTCAGCTTGCAGAAATCGCAGAGGCCAAAATGCAGGACCTCAACGCAAACGACATTGACCAGGCGACCAAGATCATCGCCGGTTCCGCCCGTTCGATGGGCATCGAAGTGGTGGAGGGCTGATCTGATGGCTAAATTTTCAAAGAAGCAGAAGGCTGCAGCTGAACTCGATCGCGAGAAGTTGTACACTTTTGACGAAGCACTTGTTGTTCTGCGCGAGCACAAGGTGAAGTTCGACGAGACCGTTGAAGTCGCGATGAACCTCGGCGTCGATCCGCGCCACGCGGACCAGATGGTGCGCGGCATGGTGTCGCTGCCATCGGGCACCGGCAAGGACGTGAAAGTTGCTGTGTTCGCACGCGGCGACAACGCTGAAAAAGCCACTGCTGCAGGCGCTGACAAGGTTGGCGCCGAAGACCTGATGGAAGAGATGCAGAACGGCGATCTCGATTATGACCGCGTGATTGCCACGCCGGACATGATGGGCGTTGTCGGCCGCCTTGGTAAGGTGCTGGGTCCCAAGGGCCTGATGCCGAACCCGAAGTTGGGCACTGTCACTCCCAACGTGGAACAGGCCGTGAAGGACGCCAAGGGCGGCCAGGTCGAATACCGCGTGGAAAAGCAGGGCATTGTCCACTCTGGTATCGGCAAACTGTCGTTCAAGGATGCGGACATCAAGGCCAACTTCAAGGCTCTGACTGACGCAATCGTCAAGGGCAAGCCATCTGGCGCGAAGGGCAAATTCGTCAAGAAGATCGCCCTGACCAGCACGATGGGTCCGGGCCTGAAGATCGACCTGAGTGAGGTCGAAGGCGCCTGATCTGTTGGGCCACAAGCCGCCGGCTAGGCTATCGCGCTAACCGCGCGGCGGCCGGTCGGCCTTGCGGAACCTCGCGGTTCCGTTTGGGTCTGTCCTAAATCGAATGAATTGGCGAAAGGGCCGGGGAAGCAATTCTCCGGCCCTTTCTCATTGCGATTTTGTACGGCTCGACAATTGCCGCGAATAGACAATACCGATGCCGAGTAGGCTGAAACCAAGCGCGACGAAGCTTGCGACGAGCTTCAGGTCCTCCAGCCCGGCGGCATCGAAAAGGAACACCTTGAGCACCGCCAGCAGCATCAGCACCAGCGATCCGATGCGCCAGCTGCGCTGACCGGTGCGCGATCCCCACCACAGGAAGCCGAGCGCCAACAGGATGCCGGTGAGCGAGCGCAGCAGATCTTCGGTCTGCGTCATCGGCACGGCGGTTAGGACACTGCCCGCAAAATTATGGCGCAATTCACTCAGCGCGAAGAAGGAAATCAACAGCATGATCGCTGCGTCGCCAAGGTGGCGGATTTTCGCCTGCAATGCTTCCGGTCCTTGACGGAACAGCCAATACGCCCCGACACCGGCAACGCCATAAGCGGGCAGCAACCAGCTGGCGACAGGCATGGTTCCGACTGCCTGCGTGCTCCACAATGGGTTGTGCAGGGTAAAGGTGAACAGGGTGAAATGCCCGAGGCCCGCGCTTAGCAAGCTGGCGCCCGCCACGCGCCATTCCGGGCGGAAGCGCAGCACCGCGATGCCTGTGCCGACAAGCAGCGCCTGCCATATGGTTCGCTCCGCCATGCCGAGCCGCGCAAATTCCTCCGCGCTGCTGAGAGCGAAGGCCTGTTTGAAGAGTATATGCACGCCAATCGCGCCGACCAGCGACGCGGCAATAAACAATCCTCGGCGCAGACGAGGGTCGTCAGCAAGCTTCCAACTGGCAAAGCCTGCGGCCAGCGCGAGTGGGATAATATGGCGCAGCACAGCGGATGGTGTCGGCAGATCGGACACCAGCATGGGCAGTCCAGCCAGCGCCTCGAACGCAGCCGCACACCATTCGAGCAAAGGTGTCAGCCCCCACAGTGCGCCCAGCGCAAGCGGCGCGGCCCACAAGCCGGTCCGGCGGGGAAGCCACCACAGTGCTGCCAAAGCGCCCAGCGCGGCAGTCCAGGCGAGCCATTGCCCCGGCACGATCTGCGCCAGCCAGACATAGGCGAAGAGCGCGAAAACAGTCTCGCCAATTCGGCGACCGACTGCTCGCCACTCGACCATTAACAGGGCGAGGAAAGGCAGCACAGCGGCTCCCCAGCGGATCAGCGCCTCGGTAAGATTGTGATCATACGGGACCGAGCCAAAGCCGCGCTCCATTTCCGCAATGTTGTCTCCTGTGCTGAGCAAAGTGACCAACACGAAGGCCGCGCCTGCCCATGCCACTGCGGAAAGCGTCTTGCGATGACGGCGGCGCATCAATTCGGCAAGCACCAGCGTGACCGCCACCGCGCCCAGCACTTCAGCCCAATCGGGCAGGAGCATATGCAACGCGCCGAAACCGAGCAGAGCGCTCGCGGCGATAGGTAGGGCGAGCAGCTGGTCGAGCGCGCCGCCGGTTCGCCAGATGCGCAACGCGCCTCCCGCCACCGCCGCCGCGAGCGCGGCAAAGGTCAGGGCAAGGCCGGGCTGCGTGATCTCGTTGTCAAAAGTCCCGAAGTGGAAATGACAGACCCAGGCCAGCGCCAGCGCGCCGATGCTCAACTGCGCCAGATCGAGCGCGGTGGCCCTGTCCCTCCACAGCAGCGCAAGCGGCAGGCCAAGCCCGATTCCGGCCAATGCGCCTGCCACCAGCACAAACTCGCGCAGCACAGGCTCTGGCCATGCGCCAAGCAGGATAACGCCCAGCGCCAGCGCCAGAACATTGGCCGGGCGCAAGGCTTCGCTGCGCCACGACAGCACGGCGAGCGTGGCGGCGAGCAGCAGGTAGAGGCCCCATGTCAGCAGGTCGAACCCTGCCAGCGCGACCAGCACACCAAGCTGCACTGCCCCAATCGCGCCCGAAATCACGCGGGTCAGCGGCACGATGCTGTCGCGCTCCACCACCACCGGGATCGCCGCTCCCAGTGCCAGTAGGTAAACGCCGATGGCGATCCGATCCGCGCCTTCGGCGGGACCACCCAGCAGCATCAGTCCGCCCCACGCAAAACCGCCTGCAAGGGCCGCAGCCCCCAGCCAGCGATTGCCCAGCCGCCGCGCGGTGAGCGCGAGGCCTGCCGTCAGCAGGGCAAGGTAGAAGGCGAGGATCGGCACATTGGCCTCCTCGCTTGCAACCATCACCGGTGTAGCAAAGCCGCCGAGCAGGCCGAGTACGGCGGTGGGCAGGCCGAAGCGGAAGGTCAGGCCAAGCGCGCCAGCCGTCACCAGCGCCAACCCGCCAAAGGCGACGCCCGGTCCGATCAGCTCATATTGCGCTCCGGCAAGATAGAAGGCGGCATAGAATGTCGCGATCCCTGCACCCGCCAGAGCCTGCCTGACCCGCGTATCCTTCACGCGTTCAGGGAAGCGATGCGCAACCTCTGCCGCAACCAGCAAGAGCGCGCCGAACACAAAGCTGAGCGCGACGCGCACCTTAGGGCCCAGCAGTCCGGCTTCGATGGAGTAGAGCGCGAGGAAGATCCCGCCGACCGCAAGCGCAATGCCGCCCGCCCAGATCGGCAAGCGTCGGCCAAAAATGTCTTCGAAATCAAATTGCCGTGCGGGCTGGGTGTCCGGATCGACCGGCTCAACTGCCTCCCTCTCCGCTCCGAGCGGTTCTGGCGGTCTTTGCGGTTCTGCTGGTTCAAGTGGATCGGAAGACTGAGTCTCGGCGGGCGGGTCAAATGCAGCTAGTGGTTCGACCTGTGGCTCTTGCGCGGTATCCTCTGCAGGCGCGGTGCGTATCTCCGGGTCGGGCGCTACCTTGGCAGCGGGCGCAGCGTGCGATGCAGTGATGCCCAGATCTTCCAACGAAGTGATCCGCTGCTCCAGCCGCCGCGTGCGATCATGCAAGATAATCACCACGACGACTAGGCCGAGGATAAAAAGCAATTCCATTCAGATAATTTCCACGGCCCCGGCCCCCATCACCCGGAGCCTAGCGGAGTGCGGACAGGGCGCAAGTGATAGCAGTTAGATACCGCCCGGCGTGAAGTCATACCCTTCTTCGCCCAATGCTTCGCACAGAGTATCGACCGCGCTTTGCAAGACTTCATCGCTGGTGGAGCGGATCACGAAATTGGCCCCGATGCGGCCTTCGCGGAAGAACGGGTAGCTGCCGATCTGGCAATCATCATGCGCCTTTTCGACTTCGCGCAGGATTTCGGCGACTTCGCTTTCGGCAGTCCAGCAACCCACCGTCTCGCTGAGCAGAGGTGCTCCGCCTTCCAGCGTGCCGGTCAGCCCGTCGAGCATTTGCGCGGTGATATGGGGCACGCCCGCCATCAGGAAGATATTGCCGTATTTGATTCCCGGCGCACCGGACATGCGATTGGGAATGAGGTCCGCGCCTGCTGGCACGCGCGCCATGCGCAGCCGCGCATCGGTCAGCCCGCCGGGTTTGTCAGCGTAGTAATCGACCAGCATCTTCTTCGCTTCGGGATGGACCACCACCTCGACATCCAGCGCTGCGGCGACGGCGTCGACGGTGATATCATCATGCGTTGGGCCGATACCGCCGGTGGTGAAGAGATAGTCATGCGTGCTGCGCAGCGCGTTCACCGCATGGGCAATCGTGTCCATACCATCCGACACCACGCGCACCTCGGACAGGCGAATCCCCTGCACCTGCAACCAGCGGGCGATCTGGGCGACATTCTTGTCCTGCGTGCGGCCTGAGAGAATCTCGTCACCGATTACCACCAGCGCGGCGGTCCAGACCTTGTTCGTGTTGCTCATGCGAAACGGCTCATTCGGCAGCGATGGCGTGCGTGTCTGTTTCCTCGCTCTCGCCCCCATCGGAAGGCTCCGCTTTGGCCTCATCGACCTGATAGAAACGCAGCACGCCGTCACGCACCGGGCGTTGGCGGAAATCTTTGATGTCGGCGAGGTAATCGTGCTTGAGCGACCATGGCCGCTCCGGCCCGACCTTGGGCATTAAATGCTTGGCCCGCTGGAGATAGCCTGATGAATAATCCCACGGCTCCACCGTTTCTGGCTCATCCTCAGCCGCCAATTCCGCGACCGCGACGTCGGCATTGGCCTTGGCCATGTCGTTGAGCACTTCGCAGGCATAGCGCGCATTGGTGTCGGCGCGCAGTGTCCAGCTGGCATTGAGATAGCCGAACACAAAGCTGAGGTTGGGCAGGTTGGAGAACATCGTGCCGCGGTAGAAATAGTGATCGGTGAATTCGACTGGCTCGCCATCCTTGGAGACCTTCACCTTGCCCGCCAGAGCTAGCTTGAGCCCGGTGGCCGTGACGACGATATCGGCAGGAAGATGCTCGCCCGATTTCAACTTTACGCCGGTGGCGTCAAAGCCTTCGATATGGTCGGTGACGATATGCGCCTTGCCTGCGCGCATCGCCTTGTACAGATCGCCATCGGGCACCAGGCACAGGCGCTGCTCCCACGGATTATAGGGCGGTTCGAAATTCTTGGGATCGTACAGCTCACCCAGCGATCTACGCGCCATGCCGCGCAGCTTGTCCGCCAGCTTTTGCGGATTGCGGCGTGACAGGCTGAAGACATAGGCACGGAACAGGATATTCTTGCGGCGCGTCAGCCAATAAGCGAGCTTTTCGGGGAACCAGCGGCGGAAGCGGTGGTCCCATTTGTCCTGCCGCGGCCCCTTGCCCATCCATGTCGGCGTGCGTTGGAGCATTGTGACGCTCTCGGCATTCTCCGCCATCGCCGGGACCAGCGTAATCGCGGTCGCGCCAGAGCCGATGATGACCACCTTCTTGCCCGCATAGTCGAGATCGTCCGGCCAGAATTGCGGATGGATCACCTGCCCGCCAAAGGCATCAAGCTGAGGTATCTGCGCATCATGCGGGTTGTCGTAATCGTAATAGCCACTGCCGAAATACAGCCAGCGCGCGGTTATGACGCTCTCTTTGCCGTCCTTGCTGCGTGACGTGATCGTCCAGCGCGCAGTCCCGCTGTCCCAATCTGCACTCAGCACCTCTTGGCCAAAGCGCATATGCGGACGGATCCCGCGTTCATCGACCACGCGGTTGAGATATTCGAGGATCGCCGGGCCATCGGCAATCGCATCATCATGCTTCCACGGTTCGAATATGAAGCCGAGCGTGTGCATGTCACTGTCTGATCGCACGCCGGGATAGCGGAACAGGTCCCAAGTCCCGCCTACTTCGTCACGCCGGTCGAGGATCATGTAGCTACGATCAGGCGAGAGCATCTCCATATGCCCCGCCATCGAGATTCCGGAAAGGCCCGCGCCGATGATGAGGACGTCTGTGTCGGGCTGGTTCGTGTGCGCAGTCATAGTCTTGAAGAACCTAGTTGGGAGTCGAGCCTGAAGCTGTGAACATAGACCGTGCAGGCGCATCGGCATAGTCGTTACTTACACCGGTGTTCGCATCGAGCGCGGCCCGGGCAGCTTGCACGGTGTTGGACAGCAGGCAGGCGATTGTCATTGGGCCAACGCCGCCCGGCACGGGCGTAACGGCCTTGGCGTGCTGCACTTCGTCAAACGCGATATCGCCAACGAGCTTGGTCTTGCCGTCCTCGCCAGTGATGCGGGTAATGCCAACATCGATCAGCACCGCACCGTCCTTCACCCAATGTCCGCGCACCAGACGGGGCGCTCCGGCCGCGGCAACGATCACATCGGCCTGACGACAAATTTCGGGCAGTCCAGCGGTATTGATGTGCGTGACGGTCACCGTTGCTTCGGCATCGAGCAGCAGATTGGCCACTGGCTTGCCGACAATGTTCGACTTGCCGATCACCACGACATCCTTGCCGGTCAGATCGTCGATCACCGTACCGATCAGCTTCATTATGCCGAGCGGCGTGCAGGGCACGATGCCGCCCGTGCCGGTGGACAAGCGCCCGACGTTGACGGGGTGGAACCCGTCGACGTCCTTTTCCGGTGCGATCGAACGCAGCACTTGTCGCGCGTCGATATGTTCAGGCAGCGGCACCTGGCACAAAATGCCGTGGACTTCGGGATCGGCGTTAAGCCGCGCAATCAGCGTGAGCAGTGCGTCCTGCGATGTGCTGGCGGGGAGGCGGTGCTCGCTCGACCTGATGCCGACCGCTTCGCACGCTGCCATTTTGCGGCGGACATAGACTTCGCTTGCCGGATCATCACCGACAAGGATGACTGTCAGGCCGGGTGCGGGATGGCCCTCTGCCACCAGCGCTTCGACCCCGGCCTTTGTTTCTTTGTCCAGTTCGCGCGCGATGGCGCGGCCGTCGATAATATCCGCCATGGTAGAAAATTCCTGTCGCGCTTCGGTGTTTTCTCATCGCGGCTATAGGCACGCGAGCGCCGCATTCCCACCCCTCCAAAGGGCCTTTTGCTTGCCAATTACATGTAAGCTGCGGCAAGTTGCGCGGATGATCAAACGCCTGCTGCTGTTTTTCGCCGCCCTTGTCGCATTTCCGCTCTCTGCCGCTGCGCAGGATCTGGACGGAACATGGGCATTGCAGATCGACGATGCATCGATTTTCGTGTTTGTCTTGGAGAGTAACGAGCGCGGTGACTGGCGCGGCATTTGGCTGCGGCCGCAGCGCTTTCGCGGCAATGGCGTGGTATTTTCGCAATTGCGCGGTGCGGAGGTAGTGCGGACCACCGATTACACGATACAGGATGAGGCGCTGGAGCTGCGCTTCGCCCCGACGCGTGATGAAGGCTCGACCGATGTCCTGCATTTCCGCTCGACCGGAGAAAATCGGGCGGAGATGACCTATACCGGCACCGATCTGGCACCCTATCCGCTTGTGCGCGTGGTGGGTGGAACGCAGCTTGGACCATTTGACGATGACCGCATCTATGACCGCGACAATGCCGCTGTCGAAGCGGAATACGATCCCGCGCAAGAACCTGCGGCCGCCCCGCCACCAGAAGAGCCGGAGCCGGTCGAAGAAGCCGCTGTCAGCGAAGAGCCTGAAGCCGCTCCGCGCGAGCGCATGACCGACGATTTCCTCGATGGTCTCGACCTGTCTGCGCCAGCACCTGCACCTGCCACCGCACCTGCAACCGCACCTGCACTGGCACCTGAGC
>DFBR01000185.1 GCA_002367375.1 Erythrobacter sp. UBA3075
TAACAGGGCCTTCGCCCCGGGGAGATTCATGGAACAGCAGGCGCTCACAATCGCGCTCGTCGGTGTGCTTGGCATTGGCGCGCAATGGCTTGCTTGGCGGACCGGCTGGCCCGCTATCGTGCTCATGCTCGCAGCAGGGTTTCTCGCCGGGCCGGTGCTGGGCTATTTCGGCTATCCGATCCTCGACCCGGAGGCGGCTTTCGGCGATTTGTTGGAGCCCATGGTTGCTATCGGGGTGGCGCTAATCCTGTTTGAGGGCGGGTTGAGCCTCGATTTTCGTGAGTTACGAAAATATGGCGAAGGGGTGTGGCGGCTGGTGTTCCTGGGCGTCCCGCTCGGTTGGCTGTTCGGCTCGCTCGCCTGTTATTACGTCGCCGGGCTCGACTGGCCGGTTGCGATCCTGTTCGCCGGAATTCTGGTGGTGACGGGCCCCACGGTCGTCCTGCCTCTGCTGCGCCAATCCTCGGTCCAACAGCGCCCCGCCGCGCTGCTCAAATGGGAATCCATTGTCAACGACCCGATCGGCGCATTGTGCGCGGTTATCGCTTATGAGTATTTCCGCGCCACGGTGGACGGCGGAACTGCCTTCGAAGTCGTGCCGCAAATCGCCGTTGCGGGGATTATCTCGGGCCTGATCGGCTATGCCGCAGCGAAGTTCATCGCGTGGAGCTTTCCACGCGGTTTCGTGCCGGAATACCTTAAGGTCCCCGTGCTGCTCGTCGCGGTAATCGTCACATTCGTTGTCTGCAACATGATCGAGCATGAGGCCGGCCTTGTCGCGGTAACAGTGATGGGCGTGGCGCTGGCCAACATGCATGTGTCCAGTCTGCGCAGCATTCATCCGTTTAAGCAGAACGTCGCAGTGCTGCTGGTGTCAGGGATATTCATCCTGCTGTCGGCATCGCTCGACCTGACGGAACTGCGCTATTTGAATCCCTTCGAGGTGGAAGGCCTGCGCCTTTACCTGTTCCTTCTCACGCTGCTGTTCCTTGTCCGTCCGGCCACGATCCTGCTGGCATTCCTGGGCAGTTCGCTGCCGTGGAACGAACGCCTGTTCCTCGCATGGATTGCGCCGCGCGGCATTGTGCTGGTGGCAATCAGCGGTTTGTTCGCGCTGCGCCTGTCGGATCTTGGATATGCCAACGGATCGATCTTGATCGGGTTGAGCTTTGCCGTGGTCGTGGCAACCATTGTGGCGCATGGCTTCTCGGTCAATTTCGTTGCCGGCCTGCTCAAGGTAAAGGGTGAATCGCGGCCTGGTCTGCTGATTGCCGGGGCGACCCCGTGGAGCATCGCGCTCGCGGAAACGCTGCACAAGCTGGAAACACCCGTGATGGTAGTCGATTCTTCGTGGCAACGGCTCAAGCCCGCGCGCGTGCTCGGCCTGCCGACCTATCACGGGGAAATCCTCAACGAAGCGACCGAGCATAATCTCGATCTGACACCCTTCCAGTCACTTGTCGCGGCGACCGACAACGAAGCCTATAACACGCTGGTCTGCTCCGAATTCGCTCCTGAAATCGGCACTGACAAGGTCTATCAATTGGGCGAGGGGGTCGATGATGACGATCACCGCGTCCTCCCCGCCTCCTTGCGCGGCCGCGCTCTGTTCGCATCGGGCCTTAGTGTAGACGATGTCCAGCAACGCCAGCAGGAAGGCTGGGTTTTGCGGCGTACGACGCTATCCGAACAGTTCGATATCGATGATGCGCGCGAAACGCTGCCCGAAGCGGCCAATATGCTGCTGCTGATAAAGCCCGATGGCAAATTGCGATTCTTCACCCATGCCGCTGCGCCTGAGCCACAGCCCGGCGATTCGATCATATCCTTCTCCCCTCCACGCGAGCTGACCGAGGAAAAGGCGGCCCGCAATGCCGAAAGGAATGCGGCGCGCAAAGCTTCGGACAGCGATCCGGAGCCAGAACCCGCATGACCAGCAGGAACACATCCATGAAACACGATTTTCCACTCCTTCGCCTTGCCATGCTTGGCCTTGCCGCAGGCGCGCTTTCAGCTTGCGAATTGCGCCGCGATGGCACTGGCGAGGAAGACCCCGTGCCCGTGGAGACCGAAACGCCCGGTGCTGGCGATCCAACGTCAGCGGCCACGCCCACGCCTAGCGACAGCCCTTCCGCCTCGATCTTTCGCGATGACCTTGAATCGACTGAAGAAGAAGAGGCGGAACTGCCGCCAGAACCGCTCGCACTGACTATCCCGTTCCCCGACGGAGGCGATATCGGCGCGCAGGCTGAACGGCGGTTGGCAAGCGCGATACAATCAGAAGCGCTGGCGCAGGACTGGCCTGTCATTCTTGAGGGCCATACTGATAGCTCGGGCAACGATCAGGCGAATTTGCGTGCCTCACGTGCTCGGGCGGAGGCAGTTGCTGCGTGGTTGGTGGAACGCGGCGTGGATGACAGCCGGATCGAAGTAATCGCATTCGGCGAACAGAACCCTGCCGAGCCCAATGCCCTGCCTGATGGATCGCCCAATGAGCGCGGCCGCCGGGCCAATCGCCGGGTAGAATTGCGCATTGCGCCACCCGCCAGCGCCGAAGAGGACGACACAAGCGAAGCGGGCGAAACCGAAGGCTAAACGAAACCCGTGAAGGGAAGGCTTGACGCAGGTGCCCTGCCGGTGGCAATTGCCCCTCCCACAGAGCGGGTATAGCATAGTGGTAATGCTCCAGCCTTCCAAGCTGGCTAGAGGGGTTCGATTCCCCTTACCCGCTCCAAAAAATCACTCCACCGCGATATTATCAATCAGCCGGGTCCCTCCGATCCGCGCCGCAATGAACAACCGCGCATTGCCATTGTTGGCATTGAGCAAGCCAATCGAATCCGCATCGCGCATTTCAGCGTAATCCACGCTGGTAAAGCCTGCGCCCAGCAATTCATCTTCGAGCATCGCGAGCGCAGGCGCTACCTCCTGCCCGTCCACGATCCGCGCGATCGCCTCTTGCATGGCGCGGGGCAGCGTCGCAGCGGCGGCGCGATCCTTGGCCGAGAGATAGGCGTTGCGGCTGCTCATCGCCAAGCCGTCTGCCTCGCGCACTGTTGGCACGCCAAGAATGGCATCACCATTTGGCAGGACCAGATCAAGATCGCGCGCCATACGGCGGATCACGGCGAGTTGTTGCCAGTCTTTCTCGCCAAACACAGCGATATCGGGCCGCACCTGATTGAATAGTTTACACACCACTGTCGCCACGCCGTCGAAGTGACCGGGCCGGTCTCCGCCGCACAACCCGCTGCTGACGCCCGAGACGCTGATATTGGTGGAATATCCTTGCGGATACATCGTCTCCGCGCCCGGTGCCCACAGCAGTGCAACGCCTTCCGCCTCCAGCTTGGCGGAATCCTCAGCCAATTGGCGTGGATAGGCATCCAGATCCTCGCCCGGGCCAAATTGGCGCGGATTGACGAAGATCGATGCGGCCACATGGTCCGCCAGTTTCGCCGCCTCGCGGATGAGCGTGAGGTGTCCTTGATGCAGAGCGCCCATCGTCGGGACGAGCGCTATGCTCCCCGTCTTGCGCAATTCATCCACAGAAGAGCGCAAGGATTCGAGTGTGGTGATGGTTTGCAAGCGCCGATGCCTCCGGTAGACTGTCGCTCCGACGCTAGCCGCGTCTAAAGCCAAGAGAAAGCCCGCAAATGTCCACGCCGCATCGTATTGTCTTCGCCAATGAAAAGGGCGGCACGGGCAAATCCACGACTGCTGTGCATGTGGCGGTGGCGCTGGCCTATCAGGGCGCCAAGGTTGCCGCGCTTGATCTTGATACGCGGCAGGCCACGTTGTTCCGCTATTGCGAGAACCGGGCGACTACGCAGGAGCGGCGCAATATCGCGCTCCCCGGCCCGGTGTTCGACACCTGCCACGGCGACAGCATCGAGGCGCTGGAGGAGGAGGCCGCGCGCATCTCCGAAGGCGCGGATTTCCTGCTTTTCGATACGCCGGGACGCGACGATCGTTTTGCCCGCCATGTTGCCGCCAGTGCCGACACGCTGGTCACGCCGATGAATGACAGCTTCGTCGATTTCGACCTGATCGGGCAAGTCGATGCGGAAACTTTCAAGGTGCGCAAATTGTCCTTCTATGCCGAGCTGATCTGGGAGGCGCGGATCAAGCGTAGCCGCGCTCAGATTGAAGAACAGAAGCGCGAGATGGATTGGGTCGTGGTGCGCAACCGCACCGGCTATACCGATGCGCGCAACCAGCGGCGGATCGAGCAGGCATTGACCGAACTATCCAAACGGGTCGGCTTTCGCGCGGTGCAGGGCCTGTCCGAACGCGTTGTGTATCGTGAGCTGTTTCCTTCGGGCCTGACGCTGCTCGACAAGGGCCATTTGGGTGAGCTCGGCACCAGCCATCTCGTTGCGCGGCAGGAATTGCGCAATCTGGTGCAGAACTTGCGCCTGCATATCCCCGCGCGTAGCGGTGATGCCGCAGCGCCGCTTTCTGCCACCCGCCCTGCGCGGGTGGCCGCCTGACATGCTCAAATTCGTCATAATCGCCGGGGCCGTGCTGCTGTTCTTCCGCTGGATCTTCGGGCGCTGGCCATGGCAACCCAAGATCAGCACGCGCAATCAGGCGATTTTCCGCGCGCGCCGCTTGCTGGGTGTGGAAGCCAGAGCGACCCGGCCCGACATTATCGCTGCGCACAAACGACTGGTGGCGATGGTCCATCCGGACCGCGGCGGCTCCAATGAACAGGTGCATGAAGCCAATGCTGCGCGCGATCTGCTGCTAGACGAGTTGCCCCACGAAGTGCGCTAAGTTATCGCAGGGACAAAGAAAGGTCCCTGTCTGTATGGCTTACGAATTTCACTCCACCGTCCTTCGCGAATATGACATTCGCGGCATCATCGGCGAAACGCTTGGGCCCGATGACGCGCGTGCCATTGGGCGCGGGTTTGGCACGCTGCTTGCCCGCGATCTCGGCGATGAGAAAAAGCCCCTGGTCGCGGTCGGATATGATGGCCGTGTCAGCTCGCCCATCCTCGAACACGCGCTGATCGAAGGGCTGACGTCGAGCGGATGCGATGTGCGCCGGATCGGCATGAGCGCGACCCCGATGCTTTATTACGCGGAAGCCTCAGCCGAAGAGGTGGATGGCGGCATTCAGATAACTGGCAGCCACAATCCCGCCAATTACAATGGCTTCAAAATGGTATTTCGCGGGCGACCGTTCTTCGGCGCCGATATCCAGACTCTCGGTCGCATGGCTGCCGCTGGCGACTGGGCTGACGGGTTCGGTGAAGTCGAGAGTGTCGACATCATTGACGCCTATATTGACCGGATACTGACCGCGCTGGACGGGATCGACCGCGCCGTGCTGGAAGGCCTGACCGTCGCGTGGGACGCCGGCAACGGTTCTGCTGGTCCGGCACTGGAAAAGCTCGCCGCGCGCCTGCCCGGAACACACCATCTGCTGTTCACCGAAGTGGACGGAAACTTTCCCAACCATCACCCTGATCCTACTGTCGAGGCGAACCTTGAAGACTTACGCAAGGCGGTCGCCGAGAAGTCTTGCGACTTCGGGATTGCCTTTGACGGCGATGGCGACCGGATCGGCGCAATCGACGGTGAAGGCCGTGTCATCTGGGGTGATCAACTACTGATGATTTATGCTGAGGACCTCCTCGGGAAACTACCTAACTCGACCATTATCGCCGATGTGAAGGCCAGCCGCGCACTATTCGACCATGTCGAAAAGCACGGCGGGCAGCCGATTATGTGGAAGACCGGCCACTCGCTGATTAAGTCCAAAATGAAGGAGGTTTCCTCACCTTTGGCGGGTGAGATGAGCGGACATGTGTTTTTTGCCGACACCTATTACGGCTTTGATGACGCGCTGTATGCCGGGGTTCGCCTGATTGCCGCCTCTGCACGGCTGGGCAAATCAGTCACGCAATTGCGCAGCGACATGCCGCAAATGCTCAACACGCCGGAAATGCGCTTTCAGGTCGACGAAAGCCGCAAGTTCGCCGCGATTGACGAGGTAAAGGCGCGGCTTGCGGGTGATGATGTGCCCGAAGGTATCGAGGTCAATGCAACAGACGGCGTGCGCGTCAACACCCCCGACGGCTGGTGGTTGCTGCGCGCGTCCAACACGCAAGATGTGCTCGTCGCCCGTGCCGAAAGTGACACTGAGGATGGGCTGGAGCGCCTGATGGGCCAGATCGACGAGCAACTGGCTCTAAGCGGGCTAGAGCGCGGTGAAAGCGTGGGGCATTGAGGGGATCATGATGTTCAAGAGTGTAATTGGAATGCTGTGCGCATCAGCGGTATTGGCAATAGCGCCTGCTCCCGCGCTGGCGCAGGATGAAGCTGATGCGGCAGCGATGGAACAATTTGCTGCCATGGGTGAGATGTTTGATGTCGAGCCGCTGACGTCAGAGCAAGAGGCTCGCCTGCCGCTCGCGCGCGAGATCATGCAGAGAGTGTTGCCCGAGGGCGCAATGCAGGAAATGCTTGGGTCGACCTTTGACGGCATACTGGGCCCTCTCATGATAATGGCCGAAGGCGACACGTCAGTAGCTCTGGCAAGCTCACTCGGATATCGCCCATCGGAACTGCAACTGGACGAGGCCGCGACAGCAGAAGTT
>DFBR01000143.1 GCA_002367375.1 Erythrobacter sp. UBA3075
CGGATGATCTCAGGAGACGAGTTGAAATAGCGGAACGGACTGGCGGGTTTCTTCGGTCTGGGAATCGCCTTGCACTACCCGATAACGCGCATTTCGCTAGCCGGTGCATTTGCTCTGACAGCGCCCCTGTTCAAGCCCGCGCGCACCGCAGCTTAGCGGGCGTGCCCTGCAAACAGAGAAAGGTGCCAGTACAAGTGGCGGAGACGGAGGGATTCGAACCCTCGATACCCCGATAGAGGTATGGTTCCTTAGCAGGGAACTGGTTTCAGCCACTCACCCACGTCTCCGCACCTGTGCGGCAGGCTGCGCGCTATAACGAGGGGTTGGGCGTGCTTCAAGAGGAGTTGTGCTTTGGCAAGAACTTGGCTGCCTGCCACCGCAGTTCGCCGCCGCCGAGATTCGGTTGACCGCAAATCGGATTCGCTTCGCCGCCTATTCATTGCCGCTTCAGCCGGAAAGGCTTCTGCTCGAACGGTACAGTTTTGCGGATTTACAGTTTTGCGGTTTTCAGGCGTTCGCCTGATCCCCGAGAGGTATTTGGTCATGATTATTCCGTTCACCCACGATATGCGCCTGGTGGCCGCCGCCTTGGCAGGGCCATTGCTGATGCTGGGCGCTGTTCCTGCCGCTGCACAGGAAATTGAGACGATCGATCCCAACAGCGTGATCGATGCCGATCTGATGCAGGATCAGGCCCCGGTCGAAACGCAGGAGCCAAACCTCGGTTACGAGTTCGGCGAACCCGATTCGCGTTACGACAGCGTCGACCCTGCCCAATCGCAGGAAGCACGCCCGCAGCTTGACTTGCCACCGCTCGAGGAACCCTATCAATCGGCCGATGCAGGAGACACGGTCGACACCGTAGTATCTCCTGTCGAGGAAGACTCGGCGACCTACGCCGAAGACGATCTGATCGGAGCGGCAGAAGGGCTGTTCGGACAGGGCGCTGAAGGCTTGGCGCGGCTGATCCAGGATATTCTCGCCGATCAGGGTGAACCCAATGGCTATATCGTCGGCCGCGAAGGCGGCGGGGCCTTTGTTCTGGGCGTTCGGTACGGCTCGGGCACGCTGTATCATGCGGTCGAGGGCAATATGCCGGTGTACTGGACAGGCCCCTCTATCGGGCTGGATGCGGGCGCCAATGCCGGGAATACTTTCGTGCTGGTCTACAATCTTCATGATACCGAGGAGCTGTACGAACGCTATCCTGCGGGTGAGGGCCAAGCCTATTTCGTTGGTGGGTTTCACGCCAGCTATGTCCGCAAGGGCGATGTCGTGATGATCCCGATCCGTGTCGGCGCGGGCCTGCGGCTGGGGGTCAATGCAGGTTATTTACGCTTTTCGCGCGAGCAGCGCTGGCTGCCCTTCTGACGTCGCTTGCCGGGGAAGAACCGCCAAAAGGCGCCTCCCGGCAAATTTTATAGCAATGCATCATTAGGCCCTGCGGCGCGTGGGGTCTTGCAGTTCGGCGGGGCGAAAGGCATTGCCGGTGCATGCTGAACCGACTCGAACAACAAGCCCCCGACGCGCTGCTGGCGCTGATCAAACTATTCAAAGCCGACGATCGGCCCGACAAGATTGATCTTGGTGTGGGTGTCTACAAGACAGCCGACGGAGACACGCCTGTCTTCGCATCGATCAAGGGGGCCGAGCGCCGTCTTGTCGCTGAACAACCGAGCAAATCCTACCTCGGGCCTGAGGGTGATATGGGCTTCGTCAATGCGCTGATCCCGCATGTGTTCGGCGATGCCGCGCCGGGTGGTGGGCGGTTGAACGGGATGCAAACGCCGGGCGGCACGGGTGCGGTCCGGTTGTCTTTGGCGCTGGCGAAGAGGGCTGGCGTCACGCGCGTGCTCATGGGCACGCCGAGTTGGCCCAACCATGCGCAAATCCTGTCCGATCTGAAGCTGGAAATGGTCGGCTTTGGTCATGCCAATGCCGATGGCAGCGCCAATATGGATGCGCTACGCGCCGCGATTGCCGGAGCGAGCGACAGCGATGCTGTCCTGCTCCACGGTTGCTGCCACAACCCCACCGGGGTTGATTATTCGCATGACGAGTGGGACGAGATTGCCGGCCTGCTGGCTGCCAGCCCCATACTGCCCGTGATCGACCTCGCCTATCAGGGGCTGGGCGATGGGTTGGACGAGGATGCCTATGGCCTGCGCGCTGTCATGCGGCAGGTCGAAGAGGTGCTGGTCGCCTATAGCTGCGACAAGAACTTCGGTCTTTACCGTGACCGTGTAGGTGCCTTCTACGTCGCGACCGGCGATGGTGAGGCGACCGCGCGGGCAATTTCCAACGCTGCCGCTCTGGCACGGGCGAATTGGTCGATGCCGCCCGATCACGGCGGCGCGGCAGTGCGCATGGTGCTGGAAGACGAAGCGCTCACCAAGCAATGGCTCGACGAACTGGCTGACATGCGCTCCCGTATAGGCCAGGTGCGCGCAAAGCTGGCGGCATCAGGCTATGCTGGCAGCGTGAACCTCGAACCGCTCGGGCGGCAAAGGGGCATGTTCGCGATGCTTCCGGTCAGCAAGGATCAGGTGCAACAGATGCGCGCCGATCACGCGGTCTACATGGCCGGATCGGGCCGCATCAATGTGGCTGGGCTTACCATGGACAATATCGATAAGTTCATTGCTGCACTGGCTGAAGTGACCAGTTAAGGGACAGGCTTTCCCGGCAACATTGAATTTACAGCGTAAAATTGCGTAGAATGCCTCTTGCAAGAAATGCAGGGGTGCGAAGGCAATGGCGAAATCTCGTCCAGAGGATTACGGCGCATTGGTAGGGTGGACATCCACCCGGACCGGGGAAAGCGTGGCGTTGCATCTGCAAAGCGTCACAAAGCCACCCCCGCACACCAAGGATGATATCCAGACGCAGATTTACCTGATGGACCGCAATCAGGCGATGCAACTCGCCAATTTCCTGTTCGAAATGGGCGGGACGAGTACGCCTGACCGGAGCGACCGTGGCTGGCTCAAGCGGATGTTCGGCTGACCTGTTGGTCCGGCCAGACCGGGCGTTTGGATTGAATGCCCGAAATGCGCTAGACCCTGTTGAATAAGGTCAGGGAGAGTAGTGTCATGGATGATCGATCCCGCGATGATTATGGCGCGCTGGTCGGCTGGACATCCACCCGCTCTGGCGACCGCCTCACACTGCGGCTGCAAAGTGTGCGCACGCCGCCGCCGCATGCGGAAGAGGATGTCGATTCGCGCCTTTACGTTCTCGACGATAATCAGGCGGCGCAATTGGCCAATTACCTGTTTGAAATGAGCGGCCAGAGCAAGCCCTCGCGGCGTGGGCGCGGATTGTTTGCGCGCCTGTTTGGCTAGCTGGAAACTGTATCTGCTTGCAGCATCTGCATCCGGTGGAGATAGCGCGCCAGCGTATCGATCTCCAGATTGACTTCGCCGCCCTGACGGACTTCGCCCAGCGTGGTGACCTCTTCGGTATGCGGGATGATATTGAGGCTGAAATGCACCGAACCATCGGGGCGGTCTTCAATTGCATTTACGGTCAGCGAGACGCCATCAACCGTGATCGAACCCTTCTCGGCAATATATGGCGCGAGTTCGGGGGGCGCGGCAATCTCGACATTCATCGATCCGCCCACGGGTTGCCAATCAACCACCTTGCCCACCGCATCGACATGACCAGTGACGATATGGCCGCCAATTTCGTCCCCGACGCGCAGCGATGGTTCGAGGTTGAGGCGCGCACCTTCGCGCCACATCGCCTTGGCAGTGCGCGAAATGGTCTCCTGCGAGACATCGACGGTGAAATGGGCATCGCCGGCCGTCCCGCCTTTATCGACGGCGGTCAGGCACACGCCCGAACAGGCAATGCTCGCGCCAATGGCAATGTCGGCAGGATCAAGCGGGCAGGCGATGCGCAGGCGCAGATCGCCGCGTTGCTCCACGCTTTCGATAGTGCCGATGGCGGTGACGATCCCTGTAAACATGGCCGCGTCCTAACGTGTCCGGTTGAAAATTTCGAGCGTATCCTGCCCGAGTTGACGGTGATCCGCCAGCGCCCAACGGCCCTTGGTGTCGTCGAGCCGGGCAAGCCCGATATCGCGCACGCCGGGAACGCCTCCGCCGATCAAGATCGGCGCGCGGTAGATCAGCAGGCGATCGACCAGATCTTCTGCAAGAAATGCTGCGGCGACCCCGGCGCCACCTTCGACGAAGAGGTAGCGCACACTTTCCATATCTCTGACGGCATGCGGTGAGGCGAGGGCGCGCCAGCCATCAGGAGCTTCACCGCGCGTCAGCACCCAGCGCTCCGGTGAGCGGTCACCGAGACCCGGCAGGCGCACATCAAGGCGCGGATTGTCGGCGCGCAAGGTCCCGCCGCCCACCAGAATAGCATCAGCCCGCGCCCGCTCACGGTGGGTATGCGCGCGCGCTGTTTCGCCGGTGATCCATTGGCTTTCGCCTGATGCTGTTGCGATGCATCCATCGAGTGACAGTGCGAGTTTCAGCGTGACATGCGGGCGGCCCAGCCGGACTGCCGCGTTATGGCCCGGCAGGCCGAGATCAGTTGCGCTCAAGCCCGCTTCGGTCACGTTCACCCCTGCTGCTTCCAGCCGCGCAATCCCGGCGCCGGCGGTGCGCGCATCGGGATCGCGCATGCCGATCACCACGCGGGCCAAGCCAGCCTCTGCCACCAGATCGGCACAGGCGGGGCCACGCTGCGAGCGGTGCGCGCAAGGTTCCAGCGTGACATAAAGCACTGCCCCGCGTGCAGCTTCTCCCGCCAATTGCAGGGCGACAGCTTCGGCATGGGGGCGTCCGCCGATCAGAGTCCAGCCGCGCGCTATGACCACGCCATCACGCACGATCAGCGCAGCGACGCCGGGATTGGGGCGGCTCAAAGGTCGCGCGCGTTCGGCGAGGGCAGCGGCGGCAGCCAGCCAGCGCGCGTCTTCAGCCGTCATACTCAGCCTTCGCCACCGGACAATTGGCCTTCAGCGCTGGCGCAATATTCTTCGAGAGAGAGCGCCAGCTCGTCCTCACTTGGGCCTTCCGGTTCGGCAGTTGTGACGCGTTCGGCTTCGACGTCAGCTTCCATTTCGTCCACATCGACAAAGGTCGCTTCGCCCAGTTGGCGATAGATCTCGCGGCGCAGTTCGGCCCGTTCCTCCAGCCGCGCGCGCAGCTGATTCTGCAAACGTTGATTGGCGCAATTGGAAGCGATGATTTCTGCCTCACTGCGGTTTTCATCGAAAGTCGTGATGTAGATCAGCTCTGGCCGTCTCGGCTCGATCCTCGTGCTTTCGGGCACGAACAGCATGAAGAGGCAGAAGGTGGTTGCGCAGGCCACGCCGAGTATCTGCCAGCGATGCGGCGTTGGCTGGCGCCATTGCTCGGTAAAATCCTGCACCGCACGGCGCGGGGATATAAGGCGCAAAAATCGCTTCATGTGGCGCTAGATAGAGACCGCGCGGACAATTCGCCAGTGCCAGTAATAGTGGCAATCAACCGAAGGCAGCGTAGAGCGAGCGCCCCTCTCGCTTCAACCAGCCATCGGCGACCGAAATCTCAGCGTCAAAAATCATGCCGAGCAGGTGATAAAAGGCGGGCGAATGATCGAAGTGGACAAGATGCGTGACTTCATGCGCGACGACCGAGCGGCGCACATGATCGGGAGCCATGACCAGCCGCCAATTGACGCGAATGCAGCGTCCGGTCGAGCGTTCACCCGAGCATGACCCCCAGCGCCGCTGCGCACGCGACAGGCGCAGGTCTGGCACGTCCAGCCCGGCGCGCTCACAAAAGAAATTCAGGTCCTCACGCAGAAGGCGGAGCGCCTCACCCTCGAGCCAGCGTTGCACGCGGCCCGCCAGCCGGTCACGCGGGCCGCCGACAAGCAGGAGCTCACCTTCGCGTATGACTTTACGGGCACCGCGTTCCTGCCATTGGATTGTCAGCTCATCCCCGCAGAAGGGAACAATAGTGCCATCCTCCAATGCCAGCGGTCGCGGCACTTTGACCAATTGAGCCTCAATCCAGCCGGTCCGCGCCTCCGCAAAGGACAGCGCATCGCGCGTGCGGCCCCATGTCGGCATGGAAATGCGCAATTCGCTGCCATCCGGGGCAAGGCGCATGGTGAGCCGTCTGGACCGGGCATTGCGGCGGATCGCGATCGGCAGCGTGCGTCCGTCCACTTCTACGCTGGGATCGCGGTGATCATCGCGCAGCCAATCGATCATTCCGCTTCCCAATCGGTCAGATGATGTTCGAGCGGCCCGGCCACCGTTTCGCTGACGCAGCGGCCCGCCACGCAGGCGCCTGCCTCGATCATCGCATCGCGGCTGCCGGTCAGCAGGTAGTGCCATTCAGGCAGCGGTTTGCCTTCTTCGCGGAGGCGATAGGTGCAGCTGGCGGGCAACCATGGCACCTGTTTCACCAGCTTGGGCGTCAGGCGCAGACAATCGGGAACGAAAGCCTTGCGGTGGCGATAGTCGCTGCAACGCGCGGTGCCGGTGTCGAGCAATTTGCACGCGACATTGGTCTCGGCAATTTCGCCGGTATCCTCGTCTTCCAGCTTGTGCAGGCAGCAGCGCCCGCAGCCATCGCACAGGGCTTCCCATTCCTCGCGGGAGAGCTCGTCCAGCGGTAGCTCCCAGAATTTGTCTCTCAGCGAACCCATCGTTCCAGTTCCGCTGCAACGGCATCGGCCGATTGTTCGACGGACAGCAAAGCCATCGGCTGGCCTTCGCGGTCGACCAGATAGCCCGAGCGTGAATGGTCCATCAAATAACCGCCCTCGGCAGTCTCCTGGCCTTTGGAATAGCTGGCAAAGTAATTGGCCGCCGCAGCCTCGATCGCTTCGGGCGTGCCGGTGAGGCCGATCAGTTCTTCTGAGAAATTGGCAGTAAACTCGCCGACAACTTCGGGTGTGTCGCGTTCAGGATCGACGGTGATGAAAATTGGCTGCACATCATCGGCCAGATCGGGATTGGCCTCGGCAAATTGGTTATAGCCCTGCACCATGCGCTGCACATCGAACGGGCAGACATCGGGGCAATAGGCATAGCCGAAGTAGACCATCTGATATTGGCCGAGGAAGTTTTCGTCGGTCACCTGATCACCGTTGCTGTCGATCAGATCAAACCCACCCACGACAGCGGAGCCATAGAGTGCCGGCGTTTCTTCAGGCGCAGGCTGGCCGCATCCGACAAGCGTGACGAGCAACAGAGAGGGGAGGGTGAGGCTGGCAAACAGCTTGGAACTTGCAGACATGACGAGCGGTTCATGCTCTGCTAACGCGCTTCAAGCAAGATGCATCAGCGCTTGAGCAGGTGCTTATGCGCAAAATTTGAAATCATAGGAGAACAGGGTGGCCCTCGTCGCTCTTCGCAAAATCATCGCAACTTTCGTGCTCGGCAGCACGCTGGCGCTTTCTGTGCCCGCCGCCGCGCAATTCTATTCCGAAGGGTATGAATTCCTTGAGGCCGTACGCGAACGCAACGGCACCGAGGCAACCGACATGCTCAACCAGCCCGGCACCACGGTCATCAATTCACGCGATATCAGCAGTGGAGAAACGGGCCTGCATATTGTGGTTGCCCGCCGCGATCTGACGTGGACGCGCTGGTTGTTGCAGGAAGGTGCCAATCCCAACATTGCCGACAATGACGGGCGCACGCCTTTGATCGTTGCTGCCGAAGGCGGATTTCTCGACGGTGTCGAAGTCCTGCTGACGCGCGGCGCGCAGGTCGATGTTGCCAACGCCACCGGTGAAACGCCGCTGATAGCCGCTGTCCATTCGCGCAATATCGAATTGATGGAATTGCTGCTTGCCGGCGGAGCCGATCCTGACCGGACCGATAATGCCGGACGCAGCGCGCGCGACTACGCGGGTCAACGCGGCGTTCCCACCCGCGTCATGAACACGATCATCGCCAGCGAGCAGGATGATGAGGACGGCGGCGACGGGCGGATTTACGGGCCAGTGTTCTNNATGGAAGAAGCAGACGATCTCACGCTCGATGAAGTGCGCCTTGCGCTTGCTCCCGCGATTGCCCTTGCGGCGATGTTCGACGGGTGGAGCGATGCGGCGCTGACGGCGGCTGCTGAAGCTGCTGGTGTTGATCCGGCAGTGGCGCGGCTGGCGTTTCCCGCCAACGGGCTGCGCGGCCGGGCGATGGATATGATCGATGCATGGGTCGCCAGCGTAGATGCGCAGATGGAAGCTGAGTTTGCTGATGGGCGGCTCGACAATATGCCGATCCGCGAGAAAATTCGCACGCTGGTGTGGTTCCGGCTGGAAGCCATCGAAGGTCTCGAAGAATCGCTTTCGCGCGCCATGACGGTGCAGGCAATGCCGCAAAATGTTTCCGCCACGCTGCGCCAAGGCTGGTCGAGTGCGGACAAGATGTGGCGGCTCGCGGGCGATACGGCGACCGATTACAACCACTACACAAAGCGTGCGATCCTCGCGTCGATCTACGCTGCCACGCTGGCGGTATGGAAAAGCGATGAGAGCGACGACAAGGAAGTGACCGCTGCTTTCCTCGACCGCCGGATCGAGGGCGTGATGAAATTTGAGAAGGTGAAAGCGCAATTCCTCGGCAAGGACCGGGAGACGTTCGACGTCGCTCGCTTCCTAGGCCGTTTGCGCTACCCGCAGCGATAATCGTTTTTCACTATTGCGAGGCAGTTGCAAAAAGCCCTGCGCCGTGGCACGGGCGCTGTGTGACACAACACTCGAATCCAGAACACGCAACGCTCGCCAGCAAAACTCTGGACAAGCTTGCCCCATTGACCCGCGCCGAAATCCTTTCGGTCGACTGGGACAGCCTTGCGCCCGACGAAGCCAAGCGTCTGCGCGCGCTCGGGCTGGATGAAGGCGCGCGCGTGGCAATTGCCCATCGCGGCGTGTTCTTCGGTAAAGACCCGATCGCTCTGGTGATTGGCCGCACCACGATTGCTGTGCGCCGCGCCCACGCCCGCGCGATGACGGTGCGCCCGGTATGAGCAAGCTGCGCACTGCGGCACTGGTCGGCAATCCCAATGCTGGCAAGACCGCGCTATTCAACGCGCTGACCGGCGCGCGGCAGAAAATCGCCAATTATCCCGGCGTCACGGTCGAGCGCAAGGCAGGCCGCATGGTCTTGCCGAGTGGTGAGCCGGTTGAGCTGATCGACTTGCCCGGTTCCTACTCCCTCGACGCGGCAAGCCCCGACGAGGAAGTGACGCGGCAAGTTGTGCTGGGCGAATTTCCCGGACAGGCGCAGCCCGAAGTGCTGGTGGTCGTGATCGACGCGGCCAATCTCGAACAACACCTCGTTTTCGCGCAGGAAGTGATCGCGCTGGGCTGCCCGACCGTGGTCGCGCTCAACATGGTCGACCTTGCTGAGCGTGACGGGCTTGCCATCGACCCGGCGGCGCTGAGCGATGCGCTGGGCGTGCCGGTTGTGCCGACCGTAGCCGTGCGCAAGCGCGGTATCGAAGCGCTGGTCGATGCTGTGGCCGACGCGCCCGAGCAGGATGTGTCCACACGCCACGAAGTTGCTGCGCTCACTCTGCCCGAGCGGCGGCTGGCAGCGCGCAACATTACCAAGGGTGCTATTCTGTCCGAAAGCACCCAGCACCGGCTGCACACGCATCTCGACAAAGTGCTGCTACATCCGTGGCTCGGCCCCGTGATCCTGTTCGCGCTGTTGTTCGTGGTGTTTCAGGCGGTGTTCGCATGGGCCAATCCGTTGATCGGTGCGATTGAGGGCGTGGCTGACGGATTGAGCGGCGCAGTAACCGCTGCGATGCCAGAAAGTTTCATTCGCGATCTCATCACCGAAGGCGTGATTGCTGGCGTCGGGTCGGTGGTCGTGTTCCTGCCGCAGATCATCATCCTGTTCGCTTTCATTCTGGTGATGGAGCAATCGGGATATATGACGCGCGCCGCCTTCCTCATGGACCGGCTGATGGCCTATGTCGGCCTGTCGGGCCGCAGCTTCATCCCGCTGTTGTCCAGCTTCGCGTGCGCCATTCCCGGCATCATGGCGACCCGGTCCATTGCCGATCCGAAAGACCGGCTGACCACCATTCTGATCGCCCCGCTGATGACCTGTTCGGCGCGCCTGCCGGTCTACACGGTGATTATCGGTGCGGTAATCCCGGCGACCAGCGTTGGGCCGGGCGTGGGCTTGCAGGGACTGGTGCTGTTCGGGCTTTATATAGCGGGAATCATCGGCGCGATGGTGGTCGCACTGGTACTGCGGCGCACAGTAACCAAGGGTGAAGCGAGCGGCTTCATCATGGAATTGCCCAAATACCAATGGCCGCCTCTGCGCGATCTGCTGATTGGCCTGTGGCAGCGGGCATGGGTATTCCTGCGCCGTGCGGGCACGATCATCTTTGCCGCGACCATTGTGCTGTGGCTCTTGCTCACCTTTCCGAAGGCCGAGCCGGGCGAGAGCCAGCTTGATGCCTCTGCTGCTGGACATATTGCCAGCGCGATGCAGCCTGCATTTGAGCCGATTGGTTTCCAGCGTGAAATGACGCTGGCGCTGGTGCCAGCATTGGCAGCGCGCGAAGTGGCCGTGTCCTCGCTCGCGACGACCTATGCTGTCGATAGCGATGATGAGGCCGAGACCGAACAGGCGCTGCGCGGTCAGATCGCAGCGCGCTGGAGCTTGCCCACTGCGCTCGCCTTCCTCGCGTGGTTCATCTTTGCGCCGCAATGCCTCTCCACCATTGCCGTGGCCCGGCGTGAGACGAATGGATGGAAATGGCCCGCTGTCATGGTGATCTACCTGTTTGCACTCGCCTATATCGCAGCAGGAGCGACCTATTGGGGCGCGCTGGCGCTAGGCTTGTAGAGCTTCGTGCGTCATTGCGAGCGTTGCGGAGCAATCCAGTCCCCGTGGCATCAAGATCGCGCTATCTGGATTGCCGCGTCGCTGCGCTCCTCGCAATGACGATGTGGGTAAGCTCGCTTGGGGCTGGAGAGTTTTGCGCCCTTTCGATAGTCAGGCCTACGAACATATAGGAAGGATTCGAATCCAATGGCCGGCAGCCTCAACAAAGTCATGCTTATCGGAAATCTGGGCGCCGACCCGGAAATCCGCAGTTTTCAGAATGGCGGCAAGGTCGCAAACCTGCGCATCGCCACAAGCGAGACGTGGAAGGATCGCGAAGGCCAGCGGCAGGAACGCACCGAATGGCATACGGTGGCGATCTTTTCCGAAGGTCTGGTCAATGTCGTTGAAAATTACCTGAAGAAGGGCGCGAAGGTCTTCATTGAAGGCCAGCTCCAAACCCGCAAGTGGCAGGACCAGAACGGGCAGGATCGCTATTCCACCGAGGTTGTTTTGCGTGGTTTCAACGGCACGCTGACCATGCTCGACGGTCGCAATGA
>DFBR01000028.1:0-411 GCA_002367375.1 Erythrobacter sp. UBA3075
CATTCCGAACAGCGATCCGCCTTCGGCCACCACCATCGTGCCTTCACGGCGCGCGGCTTCCACCACCATCTGCCGCTGTTCGCGGCGCGGCTGGTTGTAGTTCTTCACGCTCGGCGCACCTTCCGCACGCAGGCGGCGCACGTGGTCGAGCGCGTCCTCCAGACTGTCGATCTGGGCATAGGCATAGGGGCTGCGCGCGCCGTAGATGATGCGCCCGGTACTAAACATGCGCGGTGCCAAAATCATGCCGGTGCGCTGCATGTCCTCGGCCACGAAGAACGGCGAATCACTCGACGGATCGTGGATCGTGGTCGTGCCAAGCGCCAGCGTCTGTTGCAGCGCCCAGTTCTGCTGCGGGACAACGCCATCAGCTGAAACAGGGCCATGCGCATGAGCATCAACAATGCCGGG
>DFBR01000028.1:453-6999 GCA_002367375.1 Erythrobacter sp. UBA3075
CCCGCCGCGCCGACAGCGGAAATGACATCGCCTGTAATCAGGATCGTGCCGTTCTCGATAATGCCGCCATCCTCATCCGCCATGGTGATGATGCGCGCGCCGGTGATCGCCAGCGCGCCATCGTGCCGGTCCGCGGGCACGGTGCGCAGCATGGAGACGCCGCTGGTCGGTTGGGAGTAGCCCTCACGCTCTTCGCCTTCGGCAGCCGGAGAGGAGGCGAACAAATCGTCCACCATCGCAGTGTAGAGCGTCGGTCCGAGCGACCAGTGCAGGCGCTCTCCGCCGCTGCCCCAATGGACGAAATTCGCGCCGGAATCGGAGACTTCCACAACCGGCAGGGCGCGCGCGCTGCCTGACAGGCTCACCGTCTGCCCACCCGGCATCAGTGGCACGGCGAAAGCATCATAATTCTCGGTGAAGGCGACATGCCGCCCGGTTGGCGAGACGTGATAGCTCGTTACCATTTCACCGCTGGCATGGGTGCGTGCGGCCTCTCCGTTCAGATCGGTAGAGACAAGCACCTGCGCGCCGCCTTCGCTGCCTGTCATGAAGATGCGATCGCTCACCGCGCCGAAATGCGGGTTTGAGTGACTACGGCTTACCAGCGTTATTTCGCCGCCCGAAGCAGGGATGCGATAAACGCCGGAATTGTCGCTATATTCCGGCGCGGTCAGGTACCCACCCTCGCCTTTCTCGAACACGATGGTGCGGCCGTCGGGCGAGAAATGCGGGCGCGCATAATGACCCGGCATGGATGTGACCGTGCGGCCCCCGCGCCCATTGGCGCCCACTGTGCGGATTTCGCCAAGGCCCGCATCGGTCCAGCGGACATAGACCACCTCATCCCCGTCGCGTGACCAGCTGGGGAACAGTTCACGCGCATCGCCGCCATCACTGGTCAGCCGCCGCATCGCGCCGCCGCCTGCGGGCCCAGAAATTGGCATAGTGTACAGACGGCCAAGGCTTTCAAACACTACCGTGCGGCCATCGGGCGAAGTCGCGGCAAAGCGCGGCATGGTGACTTCAACCTCATCCACCGCCACGGGGATTTGCGGATGCGGCGCAGGAAGGACGCCGCGCGTATCGCTGATCGCAAAAGGAATTTGCGCGAAGTTTGAACCGTCCGCATCAATCCGGTTGATGTGTCCGCCTGCCCAGAAAACGATCGAGCGGCTGTCCGGCGTCCAGTCCATATTCGGGTAGACGCCCGTCACCGCCCATGTCTCCTGCACGTCGCGGTCCAGATCATCATAAATCCGCCGCTCCTCACCCGTTGCGATATTGCGGATATAGAGGCCGGATTGAACATTCTCTCGGCGGACGAAGGCGATCATCGTGCCGTCGGGTGAAGGCGTCGGCCGCACTGCTCCGCCAAGGCCAGACACTGCTGTGGTTACTTCACCAGTTTCAAGGTCGTAGCGTTCAATGTTGAACAGGTCCTGGTTGGAATCCTGCGCGTAAATAAACGTGCTGCCCGGCGTGACATTGCGGGTGTAGTAGATCGCGCTGCCATCTGGCGCGTAGATCGGTTCGCCCAGTTCCTTCTGGTGCTGCTCATTGGGCCGTTCAACCAGCCGCACGCCAGCCCCGCCGGAGATATGGTAGAGCCACACCTCACCCGTGCCGAGCGAGCGCCCGGTGGTGAAATGCTTCTTCGCCGCAATAAATTGCCCGTCCGGCGACCAAGTTGGCTGGTGCATCAGCCGAAAGTCTTCGTCGGTAAGCTGGCGCATATCGCTGCCATCAGCATTCATCAGCCAGATATTGTCGCCCCCACCCCGGTCGGAGGTGAAGGCAATGCGGCTGCCATCGGGCGAGAAACGCGGCTGCACTTCCCAAGCTAAACCTTCAGCAATGCGTGTCGGCGTGCCGCCAGTAATCGGCATGGTGTAAATGTCGCCCAGCATGGAAAAGGCGACGGTCTGCCCGTCAGGCGACACGTCGACATCCATCCACGTGCCTTCATCCACGCTGATCGGCACCTGCGAAATTTCGACACCCGGAGGTGCGTTGACGTCCCATTCCGCACTCTCCGCCTCCGCTACGGTCTCCTCTGGCTGAGCATCCTGCGCAAAGGCGGTGCTGGTGGCGAGAAGGCTGGTCGCGGCGAAGAGCGTGAATTTGCGGAGCATGGGCATTCCGTTTCAGTTGAGACGAACGCCATTCATAGCCGCGAAGTCCGCCGGCGCAATGCGCAGTGCAACATGGCATGCGCTACAGGGCGGATCAGCGAGGGAAATTTCAGCAAGCGGGCAAGTGATCCGTGACTATGCCGCCGCCATGCTACACAGCGAAGCACATGGAGTTTGTCTCGTGATCAGCACCTTCACAATTGCCGGATGGGGCCATTATTTTCCGCGCCGCACGGTTTCATCCATCGCGCTGGACGCGGCGCATGGGACGGAAGCAGGCTGGACCGAGCAGAAGTTCGGTATCGCCTCTCGGCACATTGCAGGCGACGACGAAACAAGTTCGATGATGGGCGCTGCGGCAGCGCAGGCCGCGCTCGCCATGGCCGGGTGGGATCACGGCGCGTTCGACGCGATCATCGGCGGATGCGGCGTGATGGAGCAGCCTATCCCCTCAACTGCTGCGCTGGTGCAGGACAAGCTGGGCCTTGGCGCATCGGGAATCCCAGCGTTTGACGTGAACCAGACCTGCCTGTCTTTCATGGCCGCGCTCGACATCGCCGCGATGGGGATTGCCTGTGGCCGCTGGAAGCGCGTGCTGATTTTCTCGAGCGACATTGCCTCCGCCGGTCTCGATCCCGCAATCGCCAAGAACCGGTCGATTTTCGGCGATGGCGCTGCGGCGCTCGCCATCGAGGCGTCGGACAGCAGAACGGGCCTGCTCGCCAGCCGCTTCGTCACCTTTGGCCAGCACCATGCCCTTGCGCGGTTGCGTTCCGGCGGGACCAAGCTGCGCGTGACCGAGGGGTATGACGCGCTGGTCGCAGGCTCCTATTTCGAAATGGACGCCTTTGGTATTTTCAAGGCAGCGGCGAAGGCCTTGCCCGGCGTGATCGATGGCGCTTTGGCCGATGCCGGGTTGCAGCGCGACGATCTGGATTGCGTGGTGTGCCATCAGGCCAGTGCGCCGGGCGTCGAACATGTCCGCCGCCTGTTCGCGCCAAGTGAGGACCGCGTGGTCAATGTCTTCGCGCGCACCGGCAACCAGATTGCTGCATCAATCCCTACTGTGCTTGCTCACGCGCTCGATAGCGGCACGGCCAAGCCGGGCGACAGACTGCTGCTGCTCGGCACGGCAGCGGGTATCAGCGCGGGCGCGATGGTGGTGCAATTGTGAGCATGGAGCGTGTCCTTATCACCGGCGCGACCGGCGGGCTTGGCACCGCACTGCGATCTGAAGCCAAGGCGCGCGGTGCACAAATCCGCGCGACGAGCCGTAGTCCGCAGACTGCACCAGATGCCGAGTTCGTAACAATTGATCTCGCCAGCAATGATGCTGATCTCGCGGCGTTGGTGGAGAATTGCGAGACGGTGATCCACTCCGCCGCCCTGTCCGATAGCTGGGGCGATGGCGACGCATTCGACGCGACCAATGTGGAGGCGACGCGGCGCATGCTCGCTGCCGCTCGTGCTGGCGGTGTGAAACGCTTCACCTTCGTCTCCTCTCCCTCGATCTTCGCGCGGCTGGAGGATCAGGTGGGGATCGACGAGAACACCCAGCCCGCATCCCCTTCGCTCAACCATTACGCCCGTACCAAGCTGGCGGCCGAGCGGCTGGTGCTGGCAGCAGGCGATGCGCAAATGGCGACTTGCGCCATACGCCCGCGCGCGCTGGTAGGCGAAGGTGACCGGGTCATCCTGCCGCGCCTGATCGAAATCGCCCAGCGTGTCCGCGTTCCCCTGCCACGCGGCGGGCGGGCACTCATCGAACTGACCGATCTGCGCGATGCAGCGTGGACAATTTGCGAGGCTGCCGAGCGGTGCGAGGCGGTGAATGGCAAGGCGATCAATATTTCGGGAGGTCGGCCCGTGGCGGTCAAAGATTTGGCCCAGAAAGTTGCCGACATCCTCGGCACCTCGCCAAAGCTGGCAAACCTGCCCGCCGCGCCTGCGCTGGTGCTCGCCACCATTCTGGAGAAAGGCGCGCGTCTGCTGGGGACCAAAGAACCGCCGCTCACGCGTTATACGCTGTCCACGCTCGGCTTTTCGCAGACCTTCGATCTGGAGCCTGCGCGCCGCTTGCTTGGCTATCATCCGCAGCACGATGCGGTTGAAACCTTGCTCGATCAGGTGCGCCAATCCGCCAGGAAGGCGACACAATGAAACGCGTGGGCTTCCGCTGGATCGCGCGCGGATCGTGCCGCCATCCCGAAGCGATGACCATTCGCGGCGGCTCGCTATGCCCGGTAGACTTCCCCGCACTGGTCGGTGTGATTGCCCATCCGGAACGCGGAATTTTCCTGTTCGACACCGGCTATGATCCAGACTTCCTCAGCGCCACCCGGCCCTTCCCCGAACGGCTTTACCGTTGGACCACGCCGGTCGATATCGGCCCAGATACAGAGTGGCAGACATGGCTCGCCGCCCATGGCATTGCCGAAAGCGATCTGGCGGGCACAATCGTCTCGCACTTCCACGGCGATCATGTTGCCGGGCTGAAACGCCTTGCCCATCTGCCGGTCTGGTGCGCGCGGGCCGGCTTGGAGGATTTGCGCCAAGCGAGCCGGATCGGACGTGTACGCAGGGGCTATCTTGCCGACTGTGTGCCAGCCGAGATGCACAATCACTTTTTCGAAGATGCGCCCGCCCTGCCGTTGCCAACAGCTTTTGCGCCTTATGAAGAGGGGCGAGACATCCTTGGCGACGGCAGCCTGCTCGCGGTCGAGCTTCCCGGCCATTGCCCCGGCCATTGGGGTTTGGCGCTGCGCACCGAAGACGGGCGCGATGTGCTGCTGGCGGCGGATGCCGTGTGGTCGGGCAAGTCGATCAGCGCCTGCCGCCCGCCCCCGCGCCTTACCACCGCGCTTTTGGGCGATTCGCGCAGCTATCACGCCACGTTGAACCTGCTTCACCGCGCGGCGGGCAACAATGGCGATCTCGCAATCCTGCCATCGCATTGTGCGACAAGTGCTGCGGCTTTCCGGGGCGAGGATGCGGACTAGCAACATCTTGCTGTCATGGTGGCGCACACGCCGCGCAGTGCACATGTCGTATGCCGCGCTGGAGCGATTGCGCGACGCCAGATGGAGCGCCTTGCAGCCTGCTTTGCGCAAGACGCCTGCGCTGGCGAGCCATGCGGGCAAGCAGCTCACGGATTTCCAGATCACCGATACGAGCGAAGTGCGTTCCGATTACGGGCGGTGGAACAGTCTTGGCCTCTCGCACACGCAATGCATCGCACTGGCGGACGCGGCGGAACGCGGAGAGGATACCGGCGAAGTCGTCGCGGGCTGGTCCACCGGTTCGGGCGGCGGTGCGCGCGGACTGTTCCTGACCGATGCGGCGGAGCGGGCGGACTATATCGGCCAAAGCCTCGCGCGCCTGATCCCCGCACGCGCCTTGCTGCACCGCCAGCGCATCGCGCTGCATTTGCGCGCCAACAGTGCGCTCTATGCCGATGTGAAGCGGCAGCGGATGGCGTTTGCGCATTTACCGCTCGATTGTCCAATAGCGGAGACTTGTGAAGCACTCGCGAGCTTCGATCCGACGATCCTGATTGCGCCGCCGCACCGCCTGCTTGCTCTGGCCGAGCGAGGCTGTGCTCTGCCCGCACTCAAACACCTGTTCTACGGCAGCGAGCCGATGAGCGAGGCCGAACGCGCTCTTGTGGCGGCGAGCATGGGTCTCACGCCCCAGCCGATCTATCAGGCTACCGAGGGCTTTCTCGGCAGCGCCTGCCGCGAAGATCGCCTGCATTTGAACGATTACGCGCTGGAGATTGAGCTGGAGCCGGTCGCAGGCACGCGGGGTTTTCGTCCGATCATCACTGACCTTCACCGCCGCAGCCAGCCGGTCGTGCGGCTTCGCGGAGATGATTTTCTGGAGCTGGACGAGCGCGGGCCTTGCCCCTGCGGATTTGCCGGACGCACGATCCTGCCGGTCACGGGCCGAGTGCGCGATCTCTGGCGCCTGTCAGATCGCACCGTGACCTCGCGCCAAGTGACCGATGCCGTTGAGGGCGCGCTCGGCGGCGCGATCGCTTGGCAGGCATCTGCGAGCCCGCAAGAAATCACGCTAAAAACAGCTCCATCTTGCCCGGCTGAACGGCGCGAGGCCGCTGTGCAGAGTCTCCAACAGCTGACCGCCTTGCCAGCCGCGAGCGCCGATGATCTCCCTGATTGGGAAGGCCCCAAACGCCGCAAAGTGGTTTGGACCGATGGCTGAGCGTGTCCTCATCACCGGAGCGCGCGCTGCTGCCGCGCTTGATCTGGCGCGCGACTTTGCTGCTGCCGGGTGGGAGGTGCGTCTGGCCGATTGCAGCCCTGCCCGCATAGCCCGCTGGTCGCGCATTCCGACGGCGGTGCATCGCTATGCCTCACCAGTGTTCGACCGTGCAGGCTTCCGCGATGACATCGCC
>DFBR01000028.1:7142-15660 GCA_002367375.1 Erythrobacter sp. UBA3075
TACTCACATTTTGGAGCATCCTTCGGACCTCGCCCAATTCGCCGCAGCAAGCGTAGACTGGGTGTTCAAGCCGCCCTTCAGCCGGTTTGGCGAAAGCGCGCTTGTGGGGCCTTTACCAGCGCGGCTGGCCCAATGTGTGCCAAGTCCAACGCAACCATTGCTCGCCCAGCAACGCATTCGCGGCGTCGAGACCTGTTTCTACGGCGTGGCGCACAAGGGCGCACTGGTCGGCTTTTGCGCCTACTCCTCGCAATGGCGGATGGGCGGCGGGGCCAGCTTTGCCTTTGAACCACTGGCCGGCAAGCGGGAAGAGACACTTCGAAACCTTGCCCAAACCCTCGTGCAAAGATCTGGAATCACGGGCCAATTCGCCGCCGATGTGATCTTCGATGCAGACGAAACGCCATGGCTTATCGAGTGCAACCCGCGTGCGACCAGCGGTGTCCACCTGCTTACCGGGAACGGCGACCTTGCCCGCGCTATCGCTCACGGCACGCCCATCCCCGCCAGCCGCGCTCCGCAGCCCCGCCATCTCGCCCCGGCCATGGTATTGTTCGGCCTGCCTCTGGCCATCCGCACCGGACGCGTGGCACAGTGGCGGCGCGCCATGACCAATTCCGCCGATGCCATCTCCCGCCCCGGTGACCGCCGCCCGCTTGCCGGAGCCTTGGTCGATGCCGCCGGATTTGCGTTGACGGGTCTGAGGCACGGAATTTCGACCACATCGGCTTCCACGCGCGATATCGCTTGGAACGGGGAGGATCTGGGATGAGCGGGTTTCCCGGTGCAGTTCGCAATGCGTGGCACATGGTTGCCCTCACCCGCGATATCCGCCCCGGAACCGTTCGCAAGGTGCTCGTCTGTGGCACACCGATTGCACTGTTTCGCACCGCCGACGGTCCCGCCGCGCTGATCGACCGCTGTCCGCATCGCAACTATCCTCTGTCCGAAGGCCGGATGGTCGATGGAACGCTCGAATGCGGCTATCACGGCTGGCGTTTCGACCCAGCTGGGCGCTGTGTCGGTGTGCCGGGTTGCACCGGCGCTTCGCTGGACGACAAGCGGCTCAATGCGCAGAATGTCAGGCTGGCAGAGCGGCATGGCGCGATCTTCGTGACGCTGTCGGGCGAGGCACCGGAAGAGCCACCTTTACCACCCGATTTTGGCAACCCTGATCTCGACCACTTTTGGTGGCAACAGGGCACATGGCAAGGCCGCGCATTTGATGCGGTTGAGAATGTGATGGACCCGTTCCACACCAATCACCTGCATCACGGCTTCATCCGCCGCCGCGACAAACGCTTGCCGGTTGACCTTATCGTCACCAGCCATGGCGACGGCATCGACATGGCCATCGAGCAGACGCAGCCCGATCTGGGTCTGATGTCGCGCTTTCTGGAGAAAGACCGTGTGCGCAGTGTCTCGCGCTATTATCCACCCACCATTGTGCAGGCGCGCTGGGAAGGCGAGGCGCAGCTAACATTGTGCGTCACCGCAATCTTCACCCCCGCCACCGAGGGGACATTTACACCGTTTGCACGCTTCTCAACCCCCAAGGGCCTCGCCCCCGGCTGGCTGAAACAGGCCGCCATCCGCACCTTCCTGCGCCCCGTCGTCGCGCAGGACCGTAAGGCTCTGGCGAAACAGCACAGCGTAATGCGCACCTTCGGCCATCCGCAATTCGTCTCCGGCCCCGGAGACATCCTCGGCAGTCGGCTGCACCAATTGTGGAAGGGTGAGCAGCTACCACCGGGCAAGGACGAACCGGTGCGCGCCATGCTCTGATTGGCGCGCGGTCCAGCAGTTGGCGATCTGCCGCAATGGCTTGAAGATCAGGCCAAGGAACTGAGCGTAGACGCGTTGGTAGTGGGACCAATATGCGCCCGGCGAGGTTCGCTACGATCCGCGCGCTTCCCCTGCTGTAGCCCCGATTCAGCCAGACATGGCTTCGTCAGCCTGTTTGGCATGGTGCAGATCGCCGATGAGGCTATCGCCTATGCTGCCATCGCATTGCAATCCGCATTCGGTGTCGACGATAAGGGCAGTGAGGTCATTTCCTTGTGAAACGCACCTCCGCCGAAGCTCCAGCGCCACGACCATGCGAATCCGGCGGCCACATCGACCATTGGGTCGGAAAGATACTGGCGCAATGATCCGCCGACATAGGGCCGGATGCTCCAGCTATCAGATATCGGTGCAGTATACGCAACCCGCAATTCTGGTATCATCCGGCTGTGCGACCCGCTGCTTTGCGCGACCACCTGATTGTTGGGGTCTGCCATGACTTCTGCTGTATCGCCGCCGCCCAGATCAAAGCGATGAGATACTGCCACTTGCGCACTCAACATCGTGACGTCGCGCTCACTGCTTGCGGAAAGCCCGAAGCCTGCTTGCACTCTACTCGCGGAGAAGTCTGCCTGCGCGTAGGATGCAAGCGCGGCAAAGCGCGTCTGCCCTAGATCGTAGAACCCGCCGACACCAATTTGCTGAGCATCGCCCGAGGCCGTCCAGGCATCGCTGTAGCGTAGCTACGCAAATCTCCCGATCACTCCTACGGAAAGTTCCGTATTCATTGAGGGTGCCTATTCGGTTTCTATGCTGAGTGGGAAGGAGAGTGCGATGAGCGAATGGCGCGTCGTCAAACTGGAGCTGGCGCGAACCGAGGCATTCCCGTCAGGCTCGCCAGGCCGGTCGTATCTGATCCGGTTGCCGTTGGACGAAAACGGGCTGATCGACGAACTGGCGCGTGCGTTTGAACCGCATCGGGCCACTGTTCGAAGGTTCTGGGCCAATGAACCCGATCAGTCGGGATATATCATCAAAGTGCCCAATGGATGGGCATTCTCCTACGCTGTGGCCGAAGATGATGATGAACCCATCTTCCATCTTGAGGATCATCCGATCCGCGATGGGGAATATTTGACCCTGACTGAACCTGACGGCACCCGCTTGCCATTTCGTGTCGTTTCGATGGCGAGCGCCTAGCCTACGCGCGCTCTGCGGCGTCTTTCTCGCCAACACCAGCGGCGAAAGCGATGCGCAAGAGGTCCGACAGATTATGGACGCCCACCTTCTGCATCACATGAGCGCGGTGAATTTCGACTGTTCGCGGACTGATGCCGAGATCATAGCCGATGGTCTTGTTGGGATAGCCCTTTACCAGACCTTCCAGCACTTCGTATTCACGCGGTGTCAGCCCGTTCAACAACACCAGAGCATCGCGGCGACGTTGGTGGCGTCGATCATCGTCACTCAGCCTTTCTTCCGCATGTTCGAGCGCCTGAATGAGCGTTTGCTTTTCGAACGGCTTTTCGATGAAGTCGCAGGCACCTGCCTTCATGGCAGTCACCGCCATGCCGACATCGCCGTGCCCCGTCATGATGGTGACTGGTGAGGTGACACCGCGTTCATTGAGCTCAGCCTGCACTTCCAGCCCGTCTTTTCCTGGCATGCGCACATCGAGCAGAATGCAGCCGGGTTCGAGTTTGGGCGCGGCGGTCAGAAATTCATCTCCGCTGGAAAATGCCTCAACCTGATAACCCGAGGTCTTGAGCATGAAGCCCACGGATCGCCGAACGCTATCATCGTCATCGACCAGATAGATCTTCAAATCAGGCATCACTGTCCTCTTCAAGCGCGAGCGGAAGTGTGAGATTGAACTGCGTGCCGCCCAAGTCAGAAGGCTCGGCCCAAATCCTGCCGCCATGAGCGGTCACGATAGTGTGGCATATTGACAAGCCCAATCCCATACCTGTTTCCTTGGTGGTGACGAAGGGGTGGAACAGCCTTTCTGCAACATGCTGATCAAGCCCCGGCCCGCTGTCGACCACGGAGACGCGCACGTTACGCTGGCCATGCGACGACGAGCTGGTGATCTGGAGGCGCTTCACAGTGCTGGCCTGCATCGCTTCAAGGGCATTACGGATCAGATTGACGAGCACCTGCTGAATCTGGATTGGGTCAACCAGAACCTCATCATCCGGGTGACCCAGTTTTACTTCGATATCAACGCCCTTGCCATCCCCATTGACCAGAGCGAGCGCCGTCGCTTCAGAAACGATCCGGGACAGACGCGCCAGTTCATGGACCGATTCCCCCGTCGATATGAAGTCACGCAGCCGCTGCACAACTTGCCCGGCGCGAATGGCTTCCTTCGAGGTCTCTTCCAAAGCCATATGCAGGCTTTCGAGATTACCCTCGCTCGGGTCTTCCAACAGGGCAGAGGCTGCATTGGCGTAATTGGTTATAGCTGTCAGAGGCTGGTTCAATTCATGGGCGATAGACGTCGCCAGCGTTCCCATTGTCGAGATGCGCGACACATGGGCCAACTCTTCCTGCAGGGCATGCAATTGCTGTTCAGTTTCCCGGCTGTCAGTCAGGTCCCTGATGAAACCGGCGAACATGGTCTTCCCCTCAGCCACAAATTCGCCCAGAGCAATATCGACTGGAAAGGTTCCTCCGTCGCGGGCCCGTGCAGTTGTCACGCGGCCAACGCCTATCACCCGCCTCTCTCCCGTCGCGAGATAATGTGAGACGTAGCCGCCATGCCGTTCACGATCGGGCGAAGGCATCAACATGCTGACATTCTCCCCGATAACCTCTTCTTCTCCGTAACCGAACATGCGTTCTGCGCCGCGGCTGAAGAACAGGATGCTGGATTGGGTATCGATGACAATCAGCGCATCCGGCATCGTATCGATCAACGCATGCAGCGTGTCGCTGCCACCCAATGGCGCCAGAACTTCCGGGTCTATCGATCTGGCCATCGCAGTGCCCCATCGCCTCCTGTCTTGCGAAGATGGCTTGATTAACACCGCGCTGACGATTTGAAAAGCTGGCAGTTCCGGTATGTTATTGGATAGCCTCCTTGCAATCCTTGCGTTCGGCGCCTCTGGACCGCGCTCCCAGTCGCTGCCAAGCTGCCTGAAACTGACTGAATGGATGCTACACCAATGCCATTATCATTAAATTGGCGCGCTAAGGGGATGTCCGTATTTCGCGCAATCTCTGTGCCCACTCTACCAGCTTGCATGCGAAAGCTTCTGATCGTCATAGCTCTGTTCCTGTTATCGGTCGTTCCGACAGCACAGGCTGCACAGACTGCGCCAACCCATCAATGGACGTCCGTGCAGGCAGAGACGGTCTGGCGCTGGCTAGATCAGGCTGATCGTGAAGCCATTGCCATCGACCCGGCGATAAGCACGCAGTTGCGAACGGCTATCGACAACGGTGATCAGGCGAGCATGGACGAAAGCGCGCAGGCTGGGGCCATGCGGCTCCTTCTCGCCTATCACGGCCAATGCTGTTCGGTGCAATTGCCAGCCAACTGGCACATTACCCAGTCCGTGACGCGCGAAATGCTGGCGGAACGGCTTGAGCAAGCCCTGACCCAAAATCAGATCAGTATGCTCTTTCGCGCGAGCCGCCCGCGCCACCCGCATTACCGCGTGCTGGCGCGCGCCTATGAAAACGAGAGTGACGAAGCTCGGCGAGCGAATCTCGCGCTAAATCTGGCGCGGTGGCGCAGCTTGCCCCTGCCCACGGAAGGTCGATACATCATCGTCAACGCGGCCGCACAGGAACTGACCGTGTGGGACGGAACGAAGCTGCATGATCGGCGCCGCGTGATCGTCGGCACGCCCGGAACGCGCACGCCGGTATTCGCAGCGGAAGTCAGCGGCGTTGTTCTTAATCCGTGGTGGAACATCCCATCCAGCATCGCAGCCGAGGGAATTGGTGCATTCGTCCGCCGCGATCCGGCAGGCGCACGGGCGCGCGGTTACATCTACAGCCAGGGGCGATATCGCCAGATGCCCGGGGACAACAACGCGCTGGGCCGGATGAAGCTGGTGATGCCCAACCGCTTCTCCGTCTTCCTCCATGACACTTCCAATCGCGAACTGTTCGAGCGCGATGAACGACTGCTCAGCCATGGCTGCGTCCGCGTGCAGGGCGCGGTGGAATTTGCCGCGCGGCTGCTCGAAGGCACAGACTGGACGCGCGCAGCGGTGGATGAAGTTGTCGATCTTGGCGAAACGACGACAATCCCGACAGCCGAAGTCATGCCGATCTTTATCGCCTATTTCACTGCGGAACCGGGCGAGCTTGGCGGCGTGCAGTTTCTTCCCGATGTCTACGGCCGCGATGGTAGCGCAGGCATGGTTCCCGGCGCTTTACGGAGGTTTGCGTTTCCTATGCAGGTCGGCGATCCCATAGGTTGCGACGTGGCAAACCAGCCCAGTTGAACCAGAGGACCACCGTCATGAACGGAAGGCCCCTTGCCCGGCAACTGGGTCTCGGCTGATCAGGCTGCAGGCTGCCCGCTCGCAGCAGCAGCCGCTGCCTTTCGACCGTCCAATCGCGTGCGCAGAATTTCCAGCAGGGTCAGTGTAGCGGCGACGATAAGCGGTCCCAGAACGAAGCCATGCGCGCCAAACACGGCAATACCGCCGATAATTGCAATGAAGGCGACAACTGAGTGCTGCGCCAGTTGTCGCCCCACCAGCATCGGGTAAAGGACATTGTCGATCAGCCCGACGATCAAAGTGCCCCAGCCGGTGAGGATCAGGGCTGAGACCCACTGCCCGTCCATCGCCAGCAGGATCGCCGCCGGCAGCCAGATGACGAATGCACCCAGAAACGGCACGATCGCCAGCAGACCCATGACGAGACCCCAGAATACCGGTGACGGCAGGCCGAGCCACCAGAACATCAATCCGCCCAGCAAGCCCTGCACCATCGAAACCGCAGCGACACCCCAGACCGTGGCGAATATCGTATCTTGCAGCCGCGTGAGCAGCTTGGCGAATTCGCCTTCGGAAAGCGGCGCAAGAACGGCAACGGCAGAAAGCGCACGCTTGCCGTCTCGCAAAAAGTAGAACAGGAAATAGAAAGTCAGGAGCAGCGTGACCAAGCTGGTCAGAGAGCCGACAAGGAGGTCTGTCGCCAATTTCTGCAAGGCCGCGCCGACGCCTGCGGCAAGCTCGCCGAAGTCGAGATTGGCGTCCATCCAAGCAACAGCTGACTGAGCGCCGGGCACACCATCAGCCGCATTGCGCCAGTCTACCAGAAGCAAGGCCTCCAGATCACTCGCGCCAGACAGGACCGCGTCCAGCACCGCTCTCGATATCAGCAACACAGGCACGACTACCAGCACGGCGATGATGAACATGGTCAGCGTAACCGAAACTGCAGGAGAATGCAGGCGAAGACGCAGGGTGCGCTCGATCCCGGCGAAAAGCACAGCCAGCGTCGTCGCCCAGACGAGTGCAGCAAAGAACGGCTCCGCAATCAGATAGCACAGCACAATTCCGCCCAGCACGAACAGGGCCAGCAAGGCCCGCGAAAAGTCCGGGGAAAGCGAAGAATGTTCAGTCACGATGCGCGCCTCCTTGCTGCAGCGCGAACCATCCTGTTCGCCCGCATCAGGTTGTTATCGCGACTTTCAGCACGCCGTCGCGTTGATTGGCAAACAATTCGTAGGCGTCAATGATCGAATCCAGTGGGAAATGATGGGTGACCAGCGGCTTGGTATCGACCCGCCCGGACGCAACGGTTTCCATCAGGCGGCGCATTCGCTCCTTGCCACCGGGGCATAGCGTGGTGATGATGCGGTTATCGCCCAGCCCCGCTGAGAAGGCATCGAGCGGGATGGTCAGATCGCCCGAATAGACGCCGAGCGAAGACAGCGTGCCGCCGGGCCGCAGCACCCGCAGCGCGCTTTCAAACGTCTCTTGCAGACCCAGCGCCTCAATCGCGACATCCACGCCGCGCCCGTCAGTAATCTTCATGATCTCATCGACCGGATCGACTTTCGAAAAATCGACCACATGGGTGGCGCCCATCTGCTTGGCCATTGCCATGCGCGCGGGCACGCTCTCAACGCCGATAATCGTGGTCGCGCCCATCATGTGCGCTCCGGCAGTCGCACACAGGCCAATCGGGCCTTGCGCGAACACGGCTACGGTGTCGCCGATCCTGATACGGCCCGATTCTGCCCCGCCAAAGCCAGTGGACATGATGTCAGGACACATCAGCACCTGTTCGTCAGACAGGCCATCCGGGATCGGCGCGAGGTTGGCCATTGCATCGGGCACAAGCAGATATTCCGCCTGCGCACCGTCTATCGTATTGCCGAAACGCCAGCCACCGCTGGCCTTCCAGCCATGTCCTTCCTGCCCACCGCATTGGGCGTGAAAACCGCACAGCGATGCGTGCGACGTGCCAGCAGGCGTGATCGCTCCGGCTATGACGCGCTGGCCTTCGGTAAAGCCGGTGACAGCGGAGCCGAGTTTCTCGATCGTGCCGACGGGTTCGTGCCCAATGGTCAGGCCCTTTGCGACCGGATATTCGCCTTTCAGAATATGTATATCGGTGCCGCAGATGGTCGTCGTCGTGACCTTCATCAGCGCGTCAAGCGGGCCGATATCGGGCACCGGCTTTTCCCCCAGTACGATCCGTCCCGGCTCTATGAATATCGCCGCTTTCATCAATTCCGTCACGCGCCATCCTCCTTATC
>DFBR01000028.1:15760-35933 GCA_002367375.1 Erythrobacter sp. UBA3075
GTGAGAACTGCTGCTGCTCCGGCTGCGACGCCATAGCGGAAGGCCTCTTCCGCATCGCTGCCGGTGGCAAAAGCGTGAACCATTCCCGCAACGAAACTGTCGCCCGCCCCAACGGTGCTGCACGCTTCGACATCCAGAGCCTTCAAGCGCAGGGTCTTGTTCCGCATAACCAGCAACGCCCCGTCTTCACCCATAGTCACGGCAAGATTTTCAACCAGCCCCTGATTCACAATCTCGCGCGCCGCAGTTTCTATCGCCTTGTCATCGGGAAGCGGTCTTCCGACCATTCCTTCGAATTCCAGCCGCCCGGGTTTAGCCAAGAATATGCCCCCCTTAGCGATGCAGGCCGTCAGCGGCGGGCCTGATGTGTCGAGCACAAACCGCGCGCCCTGCTCGCGGGCAATACGGGCGACCGAAGCGTAAAAGTCGGTGGGCACGCCGGGCGGAAGCGATCCGCTGGCGACCAGATAATCGCCTTTCATCGCGCTGACCGCGTCAAGGCAGGCCTGCCACTCGGCTTCTAGCAATTCCGGTCCGCTCGATGAAAAGCGAAATTCATGGCCGCTTGATCGTTCAAGAATGGCGGTGCTGATGCGGGTCGAGCCTGCAACCGGAACGCGCGTTTTCACCAATTGGTGCAGATCGAGAAGATTGTCATAGGCCACGCCGCCCGGTCCGCCCGATGGATAGAAACAGCGGGCATTGTTGCCCAGCCGGACCAACACGCGCGCAACATTGATCCCTCCGCCGCCCGGATCGACGCTGGCCTTGTCAGCCCGCAATTTGCGCGTGTGTTCCAGCCGTTCGACCGAATAGGCAACATCGATCGCCGGGTTCATTGTCAGCGTCGCGATCCCGCTCATAGACTATCTGCTCCTGCAAGCGATGCGGGCGGTTCGAGAACGGCAAGCGCCGCTTCGGCGTCCTTCACATGCTGTTTGACGTCGATGAAGCTGTCGGGCGTTACCGAGATGGAATCAATCCCGCATTCAACCAGAAAGCGTGCGAATTCGGGGTGATCGCTCGGCGCCTGACCGCACAGGCCGACCTTGCAATCGTGCCGATGCGCCTCTGCGATTACATGCCGGATCATCCATTTGACCGCGGGGTCGCGTGCGTCAAACTGACCGGCCAGCAGATCGGAATCTCGGTCTATGCCCAGCGTCAACTGGGTCAGATCATTGCTGCCGATGGAAAATCCGTCAAAACGCTGCGCAAAATCGCCCGCCAGCACGACGTTGGACGGGATTTCGCACATGACGTAGATTTCCAGTCCGTTCACACCCCGCTCCAGCCCCTCTTCGGCCATGACGGCAAGCACCTTGTCGGCTTCGGAAACGGTGCGGCAGAAGGGGATCATTACCGCGACATTGGTGAAGCCAAGATCTTCACGCAAACGCCGGATTGCGCGGCATTCCAGAGCAAAGCCAGCGCGGTAGAGATCGGAATAGTACCGCGATGCGCCGCGGAAGCCGAGCATCGGGTTTTCCTCCACCGGCTCGAAAGCGCTGCCACCGATCAGGCTGGCATATTCATTGGTCTTGAAATCGCTCATCCGCACAATGACGGGATGCGGATGCGCTACCGCAGCGATGCGCGCGAGGCCGCGCGCCAAGTGATCGACGAAATAGTCGGAAGCGTGATCATAACCCTTGGTCAAGGTCGCGATTTCGCGTTTCGCTTCCGCATCTTCCAGCGAAGCAGGATCGACCAGCGCCATGGGGTGCACGCGTATCTCGTTGGCGATCACGAACTCCATCCGTGTCAGGCCAACCCCGTCCACAGGCAGCCGCCACCAGCGCATCGCAGCCGAAGGTTCAGCAAGGTTGAGCATCACTCTGGTCCGCGTCTCCGGCACCTTGCCAAGATCAAGCGTGCGAACGGTATAGTCCTGCTTCCCGTCATAGATGGCGCCATTCTCGCCGCCGAGACAGCTCACCGTAACCAGCTGGCCATCCTTGAGCAGGCATGTGGCGTTGGCCGCTCCCACCACAGCAGGCAGGCCGAACTCACGGGCAACGATGGCCGCGTGCGACGTGCGTCCGCCGTGATCGGTCACGATGGCAGATGCGCGCTGCATGATCGGCACCCAGTCAGGATCGGTCGTGCCGGTCACCAGGATGGCCCCGTCGACGAATGTGTCGATATCGGCGGCGTTCTCGATATGGCAGACTTTGCCGCTGGCAATGCCATGCCCAATCGCCAGACCGGTCAGGATCGGCGCGGCGCTGGCTTGCATCGCATAGGATTGCAAAGCGCCGGCCCCGGCCCGCGACTGTACCGTTTCCGGGCGTGCCTGAACGATATAAAGGTCACCGTCCGGCCCGTCCTTCGCCCATTCCATGTCCATCGCGCAGCCGTAATGCTCCTCGATGATGCACGCCCAACGGGCAAGCTGGAGCACTTCGCTATCGTTGAGGACAAAGCGCTCGCGCTCCTCAGAGGTGGTCTCGATATTGGTGGTCGGACCGCCCTCACCCTTGGCATAGATCATCTTCACGGCTTTTTCGCCACGCCGCCGGGCGATGATCGGCACGAGCGCCGTGTCTTCCAGCAGCGGCTTGAACACCTGCCAGCTGTCGGGATCGACGACGCCCTGAACGATATTCTCGCCAAGACCCCACGTGGCATCGATCAGCACCGCATCGGGAAAACCCGTTTCCGTGTCGATGGAAAACATCACCCCTGAACCGGCCAAATCCGCGCGCACCATCTGTTGCACGCCAACCGACAGCGCCACTGCCGTATGCTCAAAGCCATGCGCCTCGCGGTAGCTGATTGCCCTGTCGGTGTAGAGCGAGGCATAGCATTCACGGCAGGCATCGAGCAGCGCATCCTCCCCGGCGATATTGAGAAAGGTCGACTGCTGGCCGGCAAAGCTCGCTTCGGGCAAATCCTCTGCCGTGGCGCTTGAACGCACCGCAACCGATGGCGTGGCCTTTCCGACCCGCCCGGAAAGGTCGCGATAACCCAGCCGGATGGCCTGTTCGAGTTGCTCCGGCCATGTCCCACCCGCGATTGCGGCGCGAATTCCTTGACCGGTTTCTGCGAGGCTCGCATCGCCAGAGGACAGCGCCTCCAGATGGTCCGCCAGCAGCTGTTCCAATTGATTGTGCGCCAGATAGAGGCGAAATGCGTCGGCCGTCGTGGCGAAACCCGGAGGCACAGCGACACCTTTGGCTGAGAGCGCGCCGATCATTTCCCCGAGCGAAGCGTTCTTGCCGCCGACCAGCGCCACATCGGCCCTGCCCAATTCAGCGAAATCCAGTACCATCGGCCTATCCATCATGCGCCTCCTGCTTTGGCGAAATCGCCCATCCGCATCACGAGCTTGCGGGTCTGGCCGGGTTTCGGGAATTCTACAACCGCACCATCATACGCTTCGCCGTCCACAGTCAGGGAGAAGCTCTCGCCTTCTCCACCGCGTTCTACGATGATGGAGATGGCCGCATCGTCCCGCCGAAACGTGGCGCGATAGCCCGGCCATGCGCTCGGCAAGGTCGGCGCGATATGCAATCCGCCATCCTGCATCGTGATGCCGAGTATGCCTTCAACGCCGAGCCGCCAGGTCCATGCGGCAGCGCCGGTGTACCAGCTCCATCCGCCCATGCCGCGATGCGGTTCTACACCGCCAATATCGGCGGTGATGGCGTAGGGTTCGGTGCGATAAGTCTCGGCGTCCTCAGGCGTAGAAACCCGCTTCACCGGGCTGAGCATATCGAAAATGCCGAGCGCGCCATCACCATCGCCCTGCTGCGCAAAAGCCAGACCAAGCCATGCCGCCGCATGCGAATATTGCCCGCCATTTTCGCGAATGCCGGGGGGATATGCCTTGATATATCCGGGGTCGCGCGGCCCCTTGTCAAACGGTGGCCACAACAGCCGCGCCAGCATCGCTTCATCGTCAATCAATTCACCTTTGGCGGAGCGCAGCGCCCGGCTGACCCGTTCGGGATCGGCTCCGGCAAAAGCGGCCCAGCTTTGCGAAATCGAGTCGATCCGGCATTCCTCTTCCGTGGCAGAGCCCAGAGGATGCCCCGCATCGTCGAACGCGCGGCGATACCAATCGCCATCCCAGGCTGCATCTTCCGCATTCTGCCGCAATCGGTCTGCTCTGCCTTGCCAGAAATCGGCCTCAGCCTTGCGGTCACGCTTGCGGTGCAGGTCCGCCATCATCGCCGCCGTCACGGAAATAAACCACGCCAGCCAAATGCTTTCACCGCGCCCTTCGCGGCCAACGCGGTCCATCCCGTCATTCCAGTCACCCGCACCGATCAGCGGGAGGCCATTACGGCCATAATTGACACGCTCCAACGCCCGTTCGCAATGCTCAAGAATAGGCGCGCCATGGTCCGTGCGTTCAAATTCGGCATAGCGATCCTCCTCGTCATCACGCAGCTCCGGTGCCGAAAGATAGGACACCTGCTCATCGAGAATGGAAAAGTCGCCCGTCGCGCGGACATATGTCGCCACAGCATAGGGCAGCCACACCAGATCGTCGGAGCATCGCGTGCGCACGCCGCGACCGGCGGGCGGGTGCCACCAATGCAATACATCGCCTTCCTCAAACTGATGGGCGGCGCTTTCGAGGATGTGGGCGCGCACACGCTGCGGATCGAATGGCAGCAGGGCAAGCATGTCCTGCAATTGATCGCGAAAGCCGTAAGCGCCGCTTGCCTGATAAAAGCCGCTGCGCGCCAGAATGCGCGATGAAAGGCTTTGATAGATCAGCCAGTTGTTGACCATCAGATCGAAGGCGGCATCGGGCGTTTCGACTTCAACGCCGCTGAGGAAACCAGTCCAGACACGGGCTGTTGCCGTTTCACTTTGCTGCCAGCGCGCATCCTCTCGCCATAGCTTTGCCAGCGCGGCCGCATCACCGTGGCTCGCCCCCTCGCCAAGGATGAATGCGATCTCCTTCGTCTCCCCGGCCGCCAGATTGAGGTGAACCTGATACGCCCCGCACGGGTCTTCGCCCGCCACTTCTGCGCCGGACAATCCCCAGCGCGACAACGCCTCTGGCTGCGTCATATTGCCTTCGCGCCCGAGAAATTCGCGGCGATCCGTCGTGAAGCCATGCGGCGGGACACTGGCCGTCAGGAAAGCTGCGCGCCCGGCAAACTCGGCATTCCAATGGCTTTGCGCAAGGATCGCCTGAGCGTCTGCGTCGAAGGCACAGGTAATGTGCTGCCGCGCTGTGCCAAACAGCGATCCCATCAGCCATTCGGCGTAATATGTCGCGGTCAGGCGGCGCGCACGGTCGCTTAGATTGCGAAGACGCAGGCAGACGATCTTGACGGGTTGATCGGGCGCGACCCAGATGCGCTGCTCCTGCTCAAGGCCATGTGACGTGGTCCGCCAGATTGAATAGCCTTGGCCATGGCGAACCTCGTGTGATGCCGCTGCACGGGCTGAACCCGGAGTCACGGACCAGACCGATGCGCTTTCCTCGTCGCGCAGATAAAGCACCTCGCTTGGGCGGTCGGCCACCGGATCGTTGGTCCACGTGGTGAGCCGTTGTTCGCCGCTGTTCATGCTCCAACTGAAACCGCCACCAGATTCCGTCACCAGCGTTCCAAAATCCTCGTTGGCCAACACGTTAATCCACGGCGCGGGCGTGGTCTGGCCGGGGTTGAGGCGAATCACATATTCCGACCCGTCGAGCGTGAACCCGCCGATGCCATTGCCGAACAGCAGGTTTTCCGTGGTATCGACTGGCTCAGCGTCTTGCACGGCTGGCGGAAGTGTCGCGATCATTGGCGGCAATGGTCCGCCAGTCGGCTGACTGCGGGCCAGCTGCTCCGCGATTGACATGCCATCATCGAAAAGCACCACGGCTGCGGCTGCCTCAAGTAAACGGGCATGCTCCGCCCCGACCTGATCGCTGAACAGCAAATGGATGCCACCATTCCGGCCAAGCATGTCATGCGCGCCAATATCGGCAAGCAGCTCTGTCAACTCGCCTCTGAACGACGCTGCATAGGAAGATCCGCTTGTCTGTAGCAGGACCAGATCAACCGCGAGGCCGCGACTTCGCCAGAATTTATGGGCGCCGCACAATTGCTCCACCAGCGTATCTTCCACTCCGGTCACCTGAAGCAGGACAATCGGCAGATCGCCCGAGAGCGCCATGGGCCACAATTGTCGCTGGCCCGATTCATTCGCGCGCAGCACAGCCTGCCCCGCGCGCAGGCCGCCATGCGGATAGATGAGCGAAGAGCCGAGCGATTGCACCACAGGCAGCATGTTCGGCGTCACGCGCGCAGCATGGGCAGAATGCGCAGCATCGATGGCGGCATCGCGCATCAGCCATTCTACCGCCCCGAGCGAAGCATAGCGCGCCGCGATTTCGAGCGCCGCACTCGATGACGCCGCCGCGACAGTAAGGAAGCACAGCTCGCGCCGCTCGCCCGGTGCCAAGCTTATTTCGGTCTGCAGGGCCATGATGGGGTCAAGCGTGAAGCCGGTTGTCCCCTCCAACGGCTGACATGCGCCGCGCGGTTCACGGATATCCCCGCCGCGCCCAAGAAACGCTCTGCGATCTGCGCTGTAGGTCAGACTGCCGAGGGGGCCGTCGGTGTCGATGGCGTAATGCAGGGCGACCGGCGGGGTGTCTTCGGGTCGGCGGGGACGACGCCGGATCATCAGCCCGCCAAACCGCTCGACGAATTCGCTGCGGACGAACAGCTTGCTGAAAGCCGGATGGCGTTCATATTCAAGAGGCGGCGCGAGCACGGCTTCCGCGTAACTCGTGACGCGCAGCCTGCGTGTCTGATCGCTTTCGTTGACGAAAGAAACCCGGCGCACTTCGATGTCGTCACCACTGCCAACCGCGATTTCGAGCTTGTGATCAATCTCGCGAATACGGCTGTGAAATTCGGCACAATGGGCCGAGAAAATGATCTGGCTTTCATCGGCAGCAATGCCAGTGGGCTGGCGGGTGATCGACCATGGCGCACCAGCTTCGTCTTCATGGACATAAATCCACAGGCCCTCCGCGTCGCGGGTTGAGTCCGGAATGAACCGCGTGAGCGCCTGACCATGCCATGTAAGTCCACCTCCGCCGCCATCGGAGACACAAGTCGATAGTCTTCCATTGCCCAGCACAAGCGCCTGCGGATATGCGGAAGGCTCTGCCTGCCAGGGCACGTATTCGGCTACCGGCGTCGACGGCGCGGAATTCTCCAAGGTATCCAACCGTGGCAATTCAGGGGGCAGTTCATGCGGAATGCGTTCGCTCAGCAGCAAGGATACGAGCCGCATCTGCGGATCGCGGATGAAGCGGGTGACCATAAGATCGTGCGTCAGGGCATTGGCAATTGCGCACAGCAACATGCCCTGATGGTGCGCCATGTATGCAACGACGGGCGTGAACGATTTGTCTTCACGTTTGCGCTCTGGCGTGAAGTCGAGCGCTTCCCACATACCATAGCGTCCTTCGGCGCCAAGCGCCGCAATCGCCCGAAGGTTGGCAGCGGCCTCTCGCGGAGCAATCGCCAGAGCCAAGGCGGAGGCATAGGGTGCAATGACGTGATGACGGGCAAGCCCCCGCCGCAGCCCCAGTCCCGGTGTGCCGAAGGCTTGGTAGCGGTATCGCTGTTCAGGATCGCGGTCTGCATAGGCGGATTCAGATACCCCCCAGGGCGTGCCATTTTCGCGTCCGTGCCGCTGCTGCACCGCAACAGCCACGCGCTCGCTTTCTTCCAGCAGACTGTTCGTGCCGCTGCGAAGGAGCAGACGCGGCATGAGATATTCGAACATCGAGCCATTCCACGATAGCAGCGCCAGTCCGCCAGCGGCACGGGTTACGGGACGCTCAAGGTGGAACCAGTGCTCCAGCGGCACATCGCCTTTGGCAATCGCAAAGAAGCTTGCGAGCCGCGCTTCCGATGCCAGCAGGTCATACCGGTGCATGTCGATCTGCCCCGTGCTGATATTGTAGCCAAGGAAGAACAATTTGCGCTGCTGGTCATAGAGCCACGCGAAGTCCATCGACCACGCCAGCGCCTCAACCTCGGCGGCCAGTGCCGCAAATTCGCCATTCTTATCCTCAGCACCTGCAAGGTCACGCTGCATGTCGGCAATATGATGGCCCAACCGCTCAAGCCATCCGACCAGATCACGCGCACCAATCGGATCGATGCCGCTATCATGCTCGCAGATCCTCTCGGTGATCGCTTCTAGCGACGGTAGCATGGCGAGCATTGCGTCGAGCTGCCGAGCCTGTTGCTCTGGTGCAGTCAGCACGGAACATGCCGATGCCTCCATCTCCGCCAAAACCGCATCCAGCTCACCCGCATTGTCGGCGCCGTTCACGCTGACGCGCATCAGGTCGATCAGATCACGCAGACCGTCCCATCGCTGCGGCTCCAGCGCGGCGTCAGCTCCTGCTTCGCGCAGCGTTTCCGCAAACGCGATCAGTCCAACGGCCAGATTGCCGCTGTCCACGGTCGAAACGTAGCGCGGCTCCAGCGGTCGCAGATGGAGCGTCTCGTACCAATTGTAGAAATGCCCACGGTATCGCTCCATGCGGGCAAGCGTCTCCATCACGTTCCAGCCGCGGGCCAACAGCTCGGCGCGCCCGAGATAGCCCATATCCCATGCTGACGCGCTGGAGGTCAGCAACATGCCGATATTGGTTGGCGAGGTGCGATGGCCGATTTCTTCGTGCGGTGGCCCCTGGTAATTGTCGGGCGGCAGCCAATTGTCCTCTGGTCCGGCGAACCGTTCGAAGAAATACCAGGTACGGCGCGCAAGCAGGCGCAGAAAACGGATATCTTCAGCATCAAGCGGGTCGACGGTGGAGCGGCGCGGCCTGCTGGCGCGCAGCATGATCTCCGGCGCGGCCAGCCACGCAGCAAGCAGCGGCAATCCCGCAGGCAGAGCGGCCGGGCGGAGCATGAACAGCAGGCCTGCAATCACGGCTGCCCCCACCACGCTTGGCGCCATTTCCCGCCAGATGGCCTGCCGCGCGGAACCGCCTGCCTGTCGGGCTGCGATCTGGGCTGCTGGAGTCCACTCCAGAAGATGACGGTGGCTGACCAAGCTGCGCCATAGCGTTACCGCAATAGCGTGGAGCGACAGCAGCGCCTCGTGCAGGAGGCACACGATTACCAGCAACCAACGGCCAGCCTGATCTTCCAGCCGCGCGAAAAAGCCGTAGCTGGCCCCAATGCGCCGCCCCCGGGAGAGGCCGCTCACAAGGTCGGTTGCCAGCTGGCCTCCAGGTCCAAGCACGACCAGCAAGAACCAGAACCACGGATTGCCGGGAAGGACAAACCATCCCGCCAGCGCCATTGCGACCGAGCCCGGTGCCACAAGGCTCCGACGCAGATTGTCGAACATCTTCCACCGGTCGATACCGCTAATGCGCGTCGGCAGTCTTTCGCCCTTTGCGCCAGGCACACGCCACCCCAGCCAGCCGAGCAATTGCCAGTCACCCCTTATCCAGCGGTGGAGGCGGCGTGCATATTCAGGATATGTCGCAGGAAAACTCTCATACAGGACAATATCGGTGGCAAGTCCCGCGCGGCCATGCGCGCCTTCCAGAAGATCGTGGCTGAGGATGCGGTTTTCCGGCATCCGCCCATCCACGCTGGCGTGGAACGCGCGCACGTCATAAGCGCCCTTGCCCACAAAAATGCCCGCGCCGAAAAGGTCCTGATAGACGTCTGACACCGCGCGGCTGTAAATGTCTATCGCGGTATCACCGGTGAAAAGCCGCGCGAAGAGTGTGCGCATTCCGGCGGCAGGCGATATCTCCACTCTCGGTTGCAGCAGGGTAAATCCCCGGTGCAGGCGACCTGTGCGGCGGTCAATGCGCGCGTGATTGAGCGGATGCGCCAGCGTTGCGACCATTTTGGCGACCGTTCCCGGAGGCAGGAGCGTATCAGCATCGACTGTCACGACATAACGAATGCCAGCCAGAGCGCGAGGATCCCCTTCATGTAGCGAGAAGCCACTTGGGTCATTGTCTACCACCAGCTGGTTGAACTGCTCCAACTTGCCGCGCTTGCGCTCCCATGCCATCCAGAGTGCTTCACTCTCGTTCCACAGTCTTGGTCGCATGAGCAGGTGGAACGGGCCGGTTGGCGTATCCGTTTGCTCGCCATTGGGGACTTCGCGCGGGTGCCGCCCGTTCTGATCGCGGATCGCCTGCACCAGGGCCTGACGGAGCGTTTCGTCCGATGGCTGTTCCTCGCTGTCAGCATCGGGCAGATCAGCCAGAAGGACGACATTCAGGCGTGGGTCCGCATTCGCAAGCCAATGTGTCTCCAATTGTTCGGCAAGGCTCGCAACATCTCCGAGCGATGTGACCATGACAGGCACGACCACCGCGCTTTCCGCATCGGCTGGCAACCCGCTTTCAAAGTCCAGTTTTGGCAGGACCGATGGCGGCAATATCCGCGTTACGCCCCAATGCACGGCGGTGAAAGCGAGGACAGAGGCAGGCAACAGGCTGACAGCCAGTCCGACTATCCACTGCGCCAGCGTCGCGCCCGCCCACCACAGATACGCGGCAGGCAGCAGCAGCGAACCTATGCCTGCGATAATGATGGCGAGCGCATAGAACCAGCCCGGATAGCTGCGGACCAGTCGCCGCAACCTGACGCGAAGCCCAAGCGACATACCCAGATCGCGCTCAAAAGCATCGCGCCCGTCATCGACCAGCCAGTATCCTACGTGTCGCTCGACGGCATGGCCCGGCTCTGTGTCTGCCCGCGTGACTGCGGCCTGCGCGACGGAAACTTCATCCTGCGCGGATGCAGTCGCCATGCGCTCCACAGCATCGCGATAGGCATCGCGGGTTGCAAAATCCATGGCTGCATAGGCACCGGATGGATCAGCGCGCAGGGCGGCCTCGACAAGGCTCACCTCATCGAAGAAATCCTGCCACCTGATCGCTGCAATGGTTGCCAGATTGGTGATGGACCGTGCCACGCGCTCGGTCGTTTCGAGCGAAGCGGAACCGCAGGCGCGGGGCGAAATGTCGACAGGAGGCTCAAGCCCGCCTTCGAACAATTCGGCCATCGCGACAATCAGCATTTCGATGCAGGCGATGCGCAACATGGTCGGCAAGGCCCACAATTCGGCAATCGTCAAATTGTGACAGCGTTGGTACTCGTGAATGAAGTCGGCGGCTGTGACGTGGGTCAATTGCAAATGGCTGGCCAGCAGCAGCTCGCACGCCACTGCGGCAATGCGTGGTTCTCTACCGCTTTCGGAAGAGAGCGCAGGAAGTCGACGATAGAAACTGTCCGGCAGATCCTGTTCGATCTGCCGGATCGCCCGATGCACCTGATAATCGTTATCCAGCAGCCATTCGGCAGCCTTGCTCGCATCGGGTGGAGGATCGACACACGCCTCTCGCGCGCGATCAAGCCAACGGCGAACGTCGGATATTCGCGACCATACGGGCACAGCTTTCGGCGCTCCCGATACGATCCGGTGGCGCAGGGCCAACTCAGCCGCAGCGCCGTCTGAGGCGAGCGGGCCGTTATCGTCCAGCGCGGCGTGCATCAGGCAAACCGGAAGGCAGACGGTACCGCGCAGGTCGCAGGCTCGGGGCCAAAACGACATTCGATGTTGGGCCGCACAATCAGCACAGGCACGTCGCTATGTCCGGCGACATAATCGGTGACGCTCCCACAAGGGACATCTTCCAGCCCGGTGCAGCCGTGCGATGACATGACCACCATGTCCGCTCTCTGCTCGCGGATGATCCGGCAAAGCTCTGTCCGTGCATCCGCTGGTCCCACTGTCATGATACTCACCGGAACGCCATCCTCGACACTGCGGCAGCGCAGGGTTTCCAAATTGGCGCGGGCGCCTGGCTCGCAGCTGGCCTCCAGTTCAGAGCCGAGGCAGGGCAGCATGGGCTCGTCTGTTTGCAGTCCATCTTCCGCTTCCGACACCACGTGGACGAGGATCAAGGTCGCGTGATGGGTTCGCGCGATCCGGCGAGCGAGCGGCATGACGCTCTCCGCGCGCGCGGAGCCGTCGATAGGCACCAGAATACGCCGGTAGGTCGCATCGCCGAGAGACTTTGGCGGCATGAGCAGAAGCGACGTCATCCCGTCGTTCATCAGAGCCTGCGCGGTTGCACCAAGGCCGGGCCCGCTGTGACTGTCGCGGCGGTGCATCGCGATCACGCTGGTCTCGTGCGTTTTGGACCAGTCTGCCAGCTCTTCCCCCGCATTTCCGGCGAGCAAGACGCTATCGATGGTTTGGCCGGTATCGGGTTGCGACGCGGCCAATGCGCCGCCCTCCTCAGGCTCCTGCGTCTGGCCCGAAACAAGCTGGCGCAGGTTCTCACGCTCCGCGCATTGCCGGGCGTGCCAGGTGATCGGGTCTGCAGGTGACGAGAAATGGTGCCGCAATTCTATGACCCGGGCAAAGGTCACTTTCAGGCCGAGGCTGCATGCCACCGCAAGCGCGTGAGGCGCCAAGGAATGAACGCCATCGAAATCGTCAATACACGCGAGGAGGCGCGGTTCGTCTTTTGATGCACGTTGGGGAGCGGGCTTGGACGAAGGTGTCGGCGCGAAACGGTTGACGCGGCTCTTCGTCTGAAAAAGCAAATTGGTGTTGCCATAGGGCATAGCGCGGTCCTCAACTGGGCGGTGAAGGAGAGTCCTCCCGCGGTCGTGAACAATGCTGCACCAGCTAGGCTGAGCCTATAGGTGACTGTCCGTAGCGGACGTACCCGGTCAAAGCGGCTCGTCGTGCCAAGCGGCCAATGCAAGACGTGCTGAGCCGCGATTGCTGGCTAAAAATTGCCCCAGCGGCCCATGCGCATCACTCGCGCGGGCGATATACCATGCGCTTGGTGGCCTCTGTGACGAACAACACCAGCACGCCGCCGGCAAGGCATTGTAGCAATACAGGTGTCGCAATGGGGGAAAGCCCAAGGATCGCCTGCATCGGCCCCCAGTGCATCCCCAATAGTTGCAGTGTCAGTGCAGTGGCCATGCCCACGAACATCCAGAGGTTTTCCGGCGGATGCCAGCGCCAGAACGGGCGATGCAAATGGCGAATGCTGATGAGATAGGCAAAGTGGAAAAAGACCACCGTCAGCACCACCGCGTTACGTGCCGCATCAATTGTCTCGCCGGCCCCAAGCATGGTGGACAGGACCCACACAGAAATTCCCGTCATCGCCAGCGCGCCCGGTAGCATGAGGATGAGAGCTTCCCGGTCGATCAGCCTGGCAAGTTTTGCCCGCACCGGCTGGTCAAGTTCGTCACCCTCCCCTCTGCCGAAGCCCAATGTGACATCCTGCACGCCATTGGTGACGACGTTGAGCCACAGGAGCTGCACCGGCGTCAGCGGCATCGGCAGGCCAAAGGCCAGCGCGCCAAGGAACATGCAAATCTCCGCCAGACCCGTCGCCAGCATGAACAGCACGATCTTGCGGATATTGACGAAGGTGATGCGCCCTTCCTCGATCCCGGCGACGATCGTGGCGAAATTATCATCGGCCAGCACCATATCCGATGCGCCGCGCGCCACGTCTGTGCCACTGCGCCCCATCGCCACGCCGATATCGGCCGCCTTGAGTGCCGGTCCATCGTTCACCCCGTCTCCCGTGACCGCAACGATCTGCCCCGATTCTTCGAGCGCAAGGACAATGGCCAGCTTCTGATCGGGCTCGGTCCGCGCAAACACTTTGGCACCGCCTACAAGGTCGCGAAAAGGCTCTGACGATGGATCGTGCTGCTTAAGCTGCGCGCCGGTGACCACATCGGATAGCGCAATATCCATGCCCAGCTGATTGGCAATCGCCAGCGCGGTGCGCGGGTGATCGCCGGTAATCATCCGCACATCAATGCCCGCAGCCCGGCAGGTATGGATGGCGTCAACCACACCGTTACGCAGCGGGTCGGTCAGTCCGACAAACCCGATCAGGCGCAGCCCTGACAGGCTCTCGGGCAGCGGAGCGTCAAGCTGGGGCACTATTTTTTGCGCAAAAGCGATAATCCGGTAACCGTCCGCCGCCATGCGTTCGGCAATGTCGCGGTGCGCGGCCCCCGCGCCCTCGCACATTTCGAGGATCGTTTCCGGCGCGCCCTTGGCGACAATCCTGACGCCTTCGGGCACCTTCACCGCCACGGCGGCATGACGAAGCGCGGGTTCGTAATGCAGATGATCCAGCCGCGTTTCGCCCAGCAGTTCGGCTGGGTCGCTGCCCGCCTCGCGTGCCAGATCAAGCAGCGCAATGTCGACAGCATCGCCCACAGGGCTGCCCGCCTCGGTCAATTGCGCTTCGTTGCACCATCCCGCTGCCTGCCCGATCCGTGCCAGACCTGAATTCTCGCCATCGGCAAGCCAGTCCTCCCGACCGATCCGCGTGCCATCGGGTAAGGCGACACATTCAGCCGAGAGACGATTGAGCGTCAGGGTTCCTGTCTTGTCGCTGGCGATCACGGTGCAGGCGCCCAGCCCTTCCACCGCTGGCAGGGCTCTTACGATCACCTTGCGCTTTGCCATGCGGTTCGCCGCAGCAGACAGCGCCACCGTGACGGCAATGGGCAAACCCTCAGGGATGGCGGAAACAGCAAGCGCAATCGCCAGTAATAAGATGTCGCGCCACCCTTCTCCCTGAACAAACAGCAGGGTGGAAAGAACTGCGATTAGCGCCATTGTGGCAATCGCGATCTGCCGCCCCAGCACCACCATACGCCGCACCATCGGCGTGTCGATCGCGCCCGCGCTCGCCGCTTGCAGCGTCCGGTCGATATGGCCAAGGACAGTGTCCCTGCCGGTCACGACGACAACGCCGCTTCCGCGCCCGCGCACGATGGCGGTTCCCGCATGGGCCATCGTCAACCGTTCGGATGGCGGAGCCTCTGCAGCCACCTGCGCCTGCGCCGATTTCGTGACTGGCATGGATTCCCCGGTCACCAGCGATTCGTCTATCTGCAGGCCTTGCGCGCTGATCAGCCGGATGTCGGCAGTGACCTTCACACCGCTTTCCAGTTCCACAATATCGCCCGGCACGATCTGCGCCGAAGGCACCTCCACGATCCGACCCGCGCGCCGCAATCGCGCTGTTTGCGGCACCAGCAACCGCAGGGCCCGCGCACTCGCATCGGCTTTCAATTCCTGAAAGCCGCCGATCAGCGCATTGAGCGTCAGCACACCAAAGATGAACCAAGCATCCCACCGATCACCAATCACCAGCGACAACAGACCAGCGAACAGCAGCAGGTAGATCAGCGGGTTGGCGAATTGGCGCAGGAAAACACCGAGCGGACCCGCGCGGCGCGCCTCAGGCAGAACATTGGCGCCATATTGCGCAAGCCGTCGCTCCGCCTCCGCCTCGCCCAGCCCCGTTGGGGACGAGTGGAGCGCAGCCAAGGCATCGCGCGCATTGAGCTGATGCCAGATGCGCGGTGGCAGCGCGTCATTCATCCGCGTTCAGAACGCCTTCTCGACGAGCTTGAGCTCAGGATCTCCTGCGATTTCCCATCAAGAGCCAGAAAATCGATACTCATATCGTCATCATCGCACACCATGGCATCAATCCGTTGTTTATCGACTTTCTTCATACCGGACAAGAAGCGGTAATACAGATCCTGCGGGCTGACACGGTCGAAAAAGGCTTCCAGCGCGTCGATGTTGGAAAAGTGACCCGGTGTGGTTGCTTCGACTTCAGGCGTTCGGGTGCGAAGAATTGACATCTGATTTCTCCTGTCGTGGTTTGTGCATGCAGCCCTGTCCACTTCTTGCAGCAGCGGCCATGCGTAGACCCCCGTGATGACGTCGCCGTGTCGGGGAGGCGTCTAGGCCATCGTGCGCGGCCACAGCGATCTTATGTCAGGCGGCAGGCAGCCTTTGACATTGTCGATCTCGCCTTCACTGACATGATCTGCGATGACTTCCAGCGCGCCTTCGACAAGCGTGATGGGATCGATATTCAAACCTTCGGGAAAAGCGCTGTCGATCTTGTCGGCAAAGTCCTGGGCGGTCTTTTCATTCGTGGGCGTCGCACGCGGCGTCCATCCCTCGAAATAGATCCCCCGGATGAGAGTCGGCAGCTGGGCTGACAGGTCCACCGCTTCGGCCACCGGCAAACGGTCACGCAAGGCATGTAATGTGCTCCGCAGCAGCCGATAGGCGCAGGCCTTGTCGTCCCAGTCCAGCGCATTCATCAAATCATCAAGCCAGATGTTCGCATCCTGCACTGCCTTGTCAAATTGTCGTAATCCTAGCGCGCTCATTTTCCTTCTCCAGCTGGGGATTGCCGTCATCGCCGCTAACGCGGTGTCGCAGATGTTTTGGTCACACGATATCAAGCGCATACCGCATTGCTCGTCGCTACGTATGGTTCCTGATGTCATGGCCGCGACCCTCCAGCGTAGTTCTTTGATGACATGCGAAAGGGAATTGCAGCGATGACATTTATGAACCCGCTTCATGGCTCGAGAGCCTTGGCGCTCGCCGTAGTGATATTGCTGGCGGCCTGCGCAACTCCGGCCCCGACGCCGTATCAGCCATACTTGCCCGACCAAGCCATTCCTGGCGGCTTTTCGGAAGAACGGCTGGCTGACAACAGTTACCGCGTCACCTTCGCAGGCAATTGTTTCACATCGCGCGAACGGGTCGAGGGCTATCTGCTTTACAGGGCTGCCGAACTCACGCTTGAGAAGCAATATGACTGGTTTGTTATCGCTGATCGACTGGTTGAACGCGATGCGCGGACTTATGAGGAACACAGCTACAACCCCTATTGGGGCACGGCCTATGGGTATTGGCGGCCGTATTGGAATTATTACGACCCGCGCATCGGCTGGCGCGGCTGGCATACCGGCCTGCGCGATCCGTTCTGGGCCGATCAAGTAACCTTGCGCACGGTTGAGCAGTTTACAGCCCATGCTGAGATAGAAATGCATCGCGGCGCCATTCCCGGCGATGAAGAGCGCGCATTCGTTGCAAGCGAGGTGATTGCCAATCTGGAAGCGATGGTCGAACGTCCCGGTGAACGTGGCACTTGTTAGCGTGCTGTATTTTGCACCTGCGGGAGCGCCGCCCGCATAAAAGTCGTCATCTTCAGCGCCGTACCGCATGACCGCGCCTTCTTGCTTGCGGCGAACGCTGATGGTGCGATGAGCTGGGGTCAACAATGTCGATCTGCAGGCCACTAGTCGGCTGGGAATCGCAGTGGCGCGCCTGCCCGCCTACTCTCCGCACGCGGTGGCAGAACACACTTTCGCCCGGCTGATGACCTTCCCCAATGTCGTCATCACCGGCCATCAGGGCTTTTTCACCCATGAAGCGCTCACCGCCATCGCCGAGACGACGATTGGCAATTTGACGTCCTTCGAAATGACTGGGGAAGCCCTTCACGCGCTGCAATCCTGACAAGCAGGATCAATCCCGCAGCGCTCCCAGATAACGGCTGATCACTTCGGGATCGTCCAGCATCTCTTCAGGAGTGCCGCTAAACACCGTGACACCCTCATCCAACAGATAGGCGCGGTCGATAACATCGAGCATTTCGGGCACATTCTGATCGGTTATCAGCACCCCAATGCCCCGCCGCCGGAAATCACCGATGAGTCCCTTGATGCTCGCGATAGTAAGCGGATCGATGCCAGCGAAGGGCTCGTCCAGCAGCACGAAGAGCGGATCGAGCGCCATCGCCCGCGCCACTTCACACCGTCGCCGCTCACCGCCGGACAATGACGTAGCCTTGGCGCTGCGCAGATGCGCGATACGCAGGTCCGCGAGCAATTCTTCCAGCCGTTCGAGGCGACGAGCCTTCTCCGGCTCAACGATCTCAAGCATGGCGAGGATGTTGTCCTCCACCGACAGCCCGCGGAAGATCGACGGTTGCTCAGGCAAATAACCCAGACCTAGCGCGGCGCGGCGGTAAAAAGGCAGACCGGATATATCCGTCCCGGCCAGCACAATGCGCCCGGCATCGCATGGCAGCAGGCCAAGGATGCAATAGAAGGTCACGCTCTTACCAGCACCATCGCGACCGAACAGGCCCACCACCTCTCCGGCACTCACGCAGAGTGACACGCCATTCAGAACCTCGCGCGGCCCGAAAGACTTGTGAATATCGACGACCTCCAGAAGCACAGGAACGGCCCCGGGCACGGCGGAAACGCTCGGCTGCGGTGTGTTCAGATTGTCGTCCTGCCGTTTCATGTAGGAAGTGCGCTTCGCCTCATCTTGGATTAGGTGCAATTGCCGCACTACCAGTGCGGCGATGCTCCTGACCTCAGGATATCTACGGATGTCGCGGCGTAAAGAAGCACGCCAGTCTTCCTCCACCACACGACAAGGAGGGGGCGACATGAGTTTCCGACAATCCAGCTTCACAATCCGCGCTGCTCTGGCGGCAATTGCCTTGCTGACCGCGCCAGCGCTGGGAGCGCAAACGCCAGATCAACCCGGTGAAAGCGCCATCGGGGCCGAAGATACTCAGCCCGCCGTTGAACCCGATACGCAGACCGACACAGAAACCGATATGGTGTTCGTTTCCGGCGAAGAGCTGTCACTCTCAGCCAGAACAACCGACGATCTTTTCGCCGCTGGCGGAACAATCGATACTGTTGGTGCAAGTGCAGACCACATGATCGCGGCAGGTGGGGAGATCACCGTGCGCGACGCCACCTTGCAGGACCTGATCCTTGCCGGCGGAAACATTCGTCTCAGCCGCGCTGTTGTTGCGGACGATCTCATCGCCTTTGGCGGCGACATCGTTGTCGAACCCGGTTTCGATATCGGCGGGTCCGCAGTGCTGGCTGGCGGAAATGTACGCGTAAACGCTCCTGTCGGCGGCGATCTGCGCATTGGTGCTGGCGAGATCTATGTGAATTCGCAAGTCGCCGGAACGGCGCGTCTGTCGGGCGAGACCATCGTCCTCGGCCCACAAGCGCAGATTGGTGGAGACTTGCTCTACCGCACCGAAAACCTCGTGGTTGAACCGGGAGCTGTCGTCACCGGCCAAAGGGCTCAGCTGCCGCCGCCCGATTATTCGCAGCCTGAGGATGCGGGCCGGGAAATGGGCCGGTTCATGCTGTTTGCCGGGATTGCGATCCTGCTCAGCTATGCCGTACTGACGATTCTTCTGGTGCTCGCAGCGCCCGGTCTGATGCGATCTGCATCGAACGAATTGCAGGGCCGTCCGTGGCGCAGCTTTGGTATCGGCGCCCTCTTTGCGCTTGGCGTCCCGCTGCTTGTTCTGCTGCTGTTTATGAGCATGTTCGGCGCCCCCCTCGCGATACTTCTGATCGTGATTGCAATCGCCTTGACGCCCATTGCCTTCGCTGTTGCGGGCTATGGTACTGGCATGATCGCCCGCAAGCTGGCCACCAAGCAGGACGAACCGCCGGAAGCCCGCTCCGCGCGCATGTTGTGGCCGCTGCTTGGCATCGTTATGCTGTTTGTGCTCACCCTGATCCCGTTTCTGGGACTGTTCGTGTGGTTCATCGCCATGCTATTCGGGCTTGGCGCGCTGCTCCAGCTTGCGGGCGGAGCGCTGTCCGGGCCGGAGATGAGAGCAGCGGCATCGGTCTAGTCTCTCCCGGCGGCTGCGTCCGCCTGCTCGGCATGGCGCAGAGCTTGCGATACGATGACGATGTAAACACTGATAAAGCGATGCAAAGCGCCTGATGAACAACCTCGGCCAAATCGCGATCCTGTTCGCCCTTGCCGCTGCAGCAGTCTGGTGGGCCGGGACGCGGCTGCCCGCCTATGTGGTCGCGCTCAGCGAGCGGACGGGCATCGGGCATGGCGTGGCCGGGATGCTGGTGCTTGGCGGGATCACCTCCCTGCCTGAACTCGCCACCGGCACCAGCGCCGCGATGATCGGCGTCCCGCTCCTGTCACTGAATGACATCCTTGGTAGCGCCAGCCTCAATCTGCTGCTGCTCGCGCTCGCCGACATGGTGATTGGTGATCGCCCACTCACATCTGTCATCGCCCGGCCTGTTACATTGATGCAAGGCGTGCTCGGCATGATCCTGTTCGCGCTGACTGCCGCAGCCATTGGTCTGGGCGGCGGTGATTGGGGTGGCCCGGTGGGTGCATGGTCGCTGGCGATCTTTGTCGCTGTTATCTTTGCTCTTATCCTGTCAGACCGCGCGGAACGCCGGCCCATGTGGCAAGTCATCCACCCGCTCGAAACCGATCTGGCAGACGAGGCAAAGCCCACGCG
>DFBR01000028.1:35985-39004 GCA_002367375.1 Erythrobacter sp. UBA3075
TGACCGGTTTTCTGATGGTGGCATTCGCCACATCCTTGCCGGAAGCAAGCGCCATTGTCGGCGCGATGCGGCACCGGCGATATGAGCTGGCCGTGGGCGAGATTTTCGGCTCCAACATGTTCAATCTGGCGGTCATCCTAGCCGTTGATATCGCCGCAACAGGTCCGCCGGTACTGGAACAGGCAGGCGATTTCGAAATTGCGGCGGCAATGCTGGCGCTGGTGTTGACCGGCATCTTTGTGCTCGGCCTGATCGAACGGCGCGACCGTGTGGTGCTGCGCATGGGGCAGGATTCGCTCACCGCAATCGCCGTGTACGGGGCCGGGGTCGCGTTGCTGCTCTCGCTGGCGGTGTGATTGCAATCAGGACTATTTGCGTAGCGCGATACCGTTCCAGGAGTGTATTGGACAGCTCAATGCGCGCGTTTCCGTGCGCGAATAGGCGTTTCAGGTGCGCTGCAACTGGCTCCCAAGGTTACATCTGCCGATGCCCTTCGCCAGCGTAACCCCGCCTGCCAAGCTTTGTAGGATCTTGCACATTGCAAAAAAGAGACGGCAAAAAGCCGTCTCTCAAGTCTTACCATTTGCATGGCTGCGGGTCGCAATGACATTTATGACCGTGGCATCGGCCAAATTGAATAAGGAATGTTCCATAGCATTTGCCGCGCCTGCCCTGCTCAGCCAGTCCCAATGATTGCATCCGTATACCTCCGGATACAGGCGTTTTGCCTATGGCCTTAAGTGCTTCTGGGGAGGTTGGATGATAGACTCGATATGTACCAGCGCTACCGAGCTTTTGCCCTTCATTGCAATCGGATTTGTCGCTCAGCTGGTCGATGGCGCGCTTGGCATGGCTTTCGGGGCCATTGCGACCACCCTGCTGATTGGCGTCATGGACATGTCGCCTGCACAAGCATCCTACCGGGTCCACATCATCAAATGCTTCACATCGGCGGCGTCAGGTGTGAGCCACGCGCTTACCGGCAATATCGACACGCGGCTGTTCTGGAAGATTGTGATTCCAGGTGCGCTGGGCGGCATTCTTGGGGCTTACGGTTTGGCGCAAATTGATGGAGACACCATCAAACCATTTATCTTCGCCTATCTCGGGCTTCTCGGCGTGATCCTCATTCTGAAGGGTATCCATGGCAACATCCGGCGCCGTGCGCCCAAAGCCGTTGTGCCGCTCGGCTTTGCAGGCGGCGTTCTCGATGCAGTTGGCGGGGGCGGCTGGGGGCCAATCGTAAGCTCCGGCCTGATGCTTCAGGGGACGGAGCCGCGCAAGGTCGTGGGGTCCGTCAACAGCGCGGAATTCTTTCTCGCGGTCGCCATATCCAGCGCGTTCATCAGCCAGTTCGGCATCGCGCAACTGGCAGGCCCTACACTGGGGCTTCTAATCGGAGGCGTTCTGGCAGCGCCATTCGGTGCCATCGCTGCGAAATATCTTCCTGCTCCAGTTATGATGGTGCTGGTCGGGTGCGTGCTGAGTGCAAGTACGGTGTATTGGGTCTATACCAGCGTGCTTTGACGCCCACTGTACGACCGCGCTCCATGCACCCAAGCATCAGCCGCCTTCGATACCGACAAACAGGCCCGCTGCGATGGCACCGACAGGCGGCAATCAGGTTTCCGCCGGTGAATTCACGAGCGCGACGCTGCCGCGAAATTCGCCAGTAACTTGTGGATCTCAGTCAGTAGAGGGGCAGAAATGTCTATCTGGTTGCTCGGATGCGGCACGCTGTTGCAACTGATGAAACGAGCCTGAGGCCGCGCTTGCTTGTCAGCATCGTCTTTCTCCGCCGCCAGAGCATGGACCGCTACATACACAGTTGGTGCGGCAGAATGCTGCGCGATCCTGCCCACAATTGCCTCCATAGTTGCGCCGCTCGATACGATATCGTCAATCACGATTGGCGTCATGTTCGCGTGTAGCCCATCGAGCGAACCTGTGATCTGAACATCGCGGTCTCCCAAACGCTCCTTATCCAGCACAGCATAGTCCGACCCGGCATGGCGCGCGATCCGTTCGATCCACGGAGCACTTTCGCGATCAGGGCCAATGAGGAATGGTCGTTCGACATGGCCTGTAATCCAGTCGCCAATCGGCTCGGTTGCCTGCGCGGCGATGGCAGGAATGGCGAAGACTTCATCAAGGCTGGCAATGCGGTGGAGATGCGGCTCAAGAGTGACGAGCCAGTCAAAATGGCGCGACAGGATCGCTGCGAAGCTTGCTGCGGAAACCGCCTCGCCGGCGTGGAATTCGCGGTCTTGCCGCATATAGGCAAGATACGGCGCGACCAATCCAACCTGAAGCGCTCCTTGCTGCCGCGCGGCATCCGCCGCCAGCAACAAGGCCATCAACCGCTCATCGGGTCGATCAAGTCCGCACAGCAGGATGACCGCGCGTCCAGCGACTGGTGTGTGCAGGCGAATGTAGCTTTCACCGTCTGGGAAACGGCGGTGCTCGATCAATCCTTCCTCCATCGCCCCATCGGCAAGGATCTGCTCGCTAAGGCTCGCCGCAGCATGAAGTGAAAACAGGAGCGCACTCATCGCGGCGCTTCCTCAAGCAAATCCATGTTCCCAAGATAATAATCGATGGCGTATTCAATCTCCCCGATGCTTTCACCGTGAAGCGTGATCAATGGCTGGCCAACTGCAAATGCGTCGCCGACATTGACGTGAAGCTCAAGCCCAGCCGCCGGAGATCGCGGTGCTCCTGCCAGTTTGGCAAGCCGCGCGAGACGGCGATTGTCGATCGCTTTTATGCGGCCATCGCGCTGTGCCGCCAGCACATGCTGGCGCGCGGCCACTGGCGGCTTTCGAAACGCGCCCTGCGCTTCGCATATCGCCACAAATTTGGACAATGCGCGTCCATCGTCGAGGATGGCAGTGGCCACTTCCTTGCCTTGGCCCGGTGAGCAAGCTCCGCCCATTTCGAGCATCGTTCCTGCCAGCCGCAGCGCCCGTATCCGCAATTCGCGCGGTGCATTGCGATCACTCTCCAGCACCGCCAGCAC
>DFBR01000028.1:39090-45630 GCA_002367375.1 Erythrobacter sp. UBA3075
CCTACGGGAATGTCGATCAGCACATGCGTCGATCCCGCCGCAATTTTCTTCGACATGACCGATGCGACCAATTGCGAAGTGCAGTCGAGTTCCAATTCCCGCTCGACGCGGATCACAACATCATCAGCTGGAGACAAGCGCACGCCCCCTCCCCAGACCAGACACCCGCCCTCTTTCTCGACGACTTTGCGCATATCCTCGTTGCTGAGGTCTACCCGCGTCAAAGTGGCCATTGTGTCAGCCGTACCTGCAGGCGAAGTGATGGCCCGTGACGATGTCTTGGGAATAGTCAGTCCGGCAGCCGCCACGATAGCGACCACAATCGGGGTCGTTCGATTGCCGGGGAGCCCGCCAACGCAGTGCTTGTCGACGATTATATCTCCGGCCCACGAGAGCCGGTCCCCAATCGCAACCATGGCTTGCGTAATGGCGATGGTTTCAGCAATTTCAGGGGGCTGGCTCGCCAGCGCTGCAACGAAGGCCGATATCTGAACGTCAGAAAAGCGCCCTTCGACAATATCCTGAAAAATGGCCGATGCAGATTTCTGGTCCAGGCGATGACCATAGACCTTGCTGCGCAGCCCACCCATGGAAACGAGATTGCGAGGGTGGTGAAGCGTTACCCTGTCGCCCGCTTCCATTCTCAGTCGTTGCCAAGCCGTTTCGGACAGGCCGATTTCGTCAATTGCAACAAGCGCGTTGTCGACCTGATAGAGCCTTGCAATAGTCTGGCGGCCACCGACCCGTAACTCTACGCGCGTCCGCTCGGTCAGCCCCTCTGATCGGGCGACAGAACAATCCTGATGGACAACAGCGATGGCTTCGTGCTGCGTTTCCAGTCCAAGCCTGACAGCCTTCAGCGGAACCAGCTCACGCGTGGTGAGGCGGGTATTCAATTTGTCGGACCCATCATTCATGCCAGCTCGACACGCTCCAGATGCTCAGGAACGCGTGCGCTCCAGCCCAATTGCTCGGCGATCTTGAGCCGGAAACGATCAGCAGATTCGGCCTCGCCATGAACAACGAAGCATTCTTTGGGCGGAGCTTTGAAGCCGCCAAGCCAGCGGAGCAATTCATGCTGATCGGCATGAGCAGAAAGCATGTCGAGCGCAACAACCTCGGCTCTTACCGGCACATAATCTCCATGGATCTTGATCTCCTCGGCACCGTTCAACAACGATGCTCCGCGCGTGCCGCCCGCCTGAAAACCGGCCATGACGATGCTGCTGCGATGGTCGGGTGCGTAGCGCTTGAGGCGATGCAGAATACGCCCGCCGGTCACCATACCGCTTGCCGATATGATGATCTTGGGTCCGGGTATGGTATCAAGCTGCTTAGATTCTTCCACCTCACGCGTGTAGATCACATTATCCCAGGCGTCGCGGCACTGGGCCGCGCTAAGGCGGTGGTCGTCAGGATGCTGGCAGAACAATTCGGTCGCATTGATTGCCATCGGACTGTCAAGATACACAGGCACATCGGGCAGCCGTCCGCGTCGGCGGATGCCCTCGATATGATACAATAAAGTTTGCGCACGACCGATAGCGAATGAAGGGATGATGACGCTGCCACCGCGGTTTACCGTCCGCTCAATAATGCTTTCGAGCGCCTGTTGCGGTGCAATATCTGGATGGAAGCGATCCCCATAGGTTGACTCCACGAGGAGATAATCCGCTTCAGGAACCGGCTCGGGGTCAAACATCAACGGATCACCATAGCGCCCAAGATCGCCGGAGAAGACAATCCGCTTGCCGTCCGCAATCATGTCAATCGTCGCGGCGCCGAGAATGTGCCCAGCATATCGAAAGCGAATGCTGCAATCGTCAGACACAGGGATACGCTCGCCGAATGGGGCCGGTGTAATCGATTTGAGAGAACGCTGTGCATCTGCCTTGGTATAGAGCGGCAATGCAGGGTTGTGCTTACTGAATCCGCGCCGATTGGCATAGCGCGCGTCGGCTTCCAGCAGATACCCGCTGTCAGGCAAGAGAAGACCGCACAGTGACTGTGTCCCTGCGGTGCATATCACTCGGCCGGCAAATCCATTCTTTACCAGCAGCGGCAAATAGCCTGAATGATCGAGATGTGCATGGGTCAGAACGACCGTGTCGATACTGGCGGGATCAACGGGCAGTGGCTGGCGATTGCGCGCCCGCAAAACCTTGTAACCCTGAAACAGCCCACAATCGACAAGAACCCTGCTGGATGATGTCTCTACCAGGAATTTGGAGCCCGTGACGGTGCCGGCACCGCCGAGAAAAGTCAGTTGAACAATAATACATCTCCCCGCAGCTGTATTGCCGCCCGACGAACTTCAGTAAAGACAGCAGGCGCGCGCCGTGGGTATCCGCACATCCCCTTATAGGCAGCACGGTCAGGGATGTTTCAAAATCCCAACAGCACGAAGGCACGTTTCACGTTGCTATCCCGATGACTGCCCCAATCAGATAGGACAGGTGCGAAAGACCCGGTGTCTTGATTTTTTCTAATATCATCGGTCATCCTTTTGTTCGCATTCCCACCGCGATGAAGTGTGTCTCGTTCCAACTACAGCCATCGCCGGACCTGTCGCTGGTAGTCCCGATATTGAGCGCCGAAGATGCGCTCGAGCCGCTCTTCTTCAGGCCTGATCTGGAACGCGGTGAAGTAGGCCACGAAGCACACCAGGATCAGGGCATTTGCGGCAGATCCAAGGCAAACCGTCGCTCCGGTCAGGATCAGCAGCAAGCCACATTACGACCAGCGCGAGCAGCGCGGCGACCGGAGGAGGTACACGCAGGATCACTCGATTATTCCAGTGTCTCTCTGGACGGCGTCTTGCGGATCACAATTATTCACTTTCTTCGAGGCGATAGGATTCGTGGCAAGTGAGGCAGGTGTCTTGCACCTCGGCTTTGGCCTGCGCATAGGCTTGCCAATCCCCTTGTCCGGCAGCGACTGCAGCCCTGCCAAATCCCTGGCGCATCTGGCGGCTCATCGCCCGAAACGTATCGGGTAACGCCTCGTGAAAGCCGTCAGGATGTTCCGCCGACTGCCCTGGCCCCTGCTGCGCAGCTATCGACCGAGCGGCTTCGAGGTTTTCTGCAAATTCTGCTCCGTCGAGCTCAACAAGACTGACCAGCAAACCGCGCATTTGAGCAAGAGCGAAATCTTTCTGGGCCGCGTTGAGAACAACAGCCTCACGCGCCTCTAGCGCCATCGGCGTCTGTTCCGGCTTATTGCTTGGTGGTGAAAAGACCTGCCATGCAAGGACTGCTACGAGCCCGGCCAGTAGGAGTACAATGATCGTGGATCGAGAGGGTTTACCCATTGTCGTCTATTCCTCAGTGGAAGTGGACATTTCTACGAGGAATGCGCCCCGAAGCTCGCCAGGTTCAAAGCCAGTAGCGAGATCTTCGGGATAAGCTCCATCGATTGCAGCTTTCACCTCGGGCGCAATATTGGTGCCATGGCAGGCTGCACAGGGCTGCTCCTGCATGGGAATGGCCCGCATATAGACCTGGCGGTCTCCAAGCCGCGCATGGACTGCGGCTGGCACACCGTCTTCAGTGGGCGTTGCTTCAAGCTGCGCGTAAAGAGGCTCAAAGTCACCACTTATCGAGCCGCCCGGATTTCTGTTCCTGCGCGCTATCCTGCCTACACTGAAACCGCTTTCCAGCGACAGGTTCTGCGCAATGGCGGGCGCTGTCGCTTGGCAAACGCTGATCGCGCTGACCGGACCGGTTTCGGCCATGGCGTTTGAGAGGGCTTCCTGCAATTCAGACTGGAAGCGAGCCGTCAAAGCCTCCGCCTCAGCAACGAACGCGTCGTCTGGCGCAGCAGGTTCCTTGCCTTCAGAGCATCCAGAAAGGGCGCTGGCCAAGGCAGCCACAGTCATGAGGTTGCGAATTGAATTCCCCCTTGGCGTTCGGTTCATCTCTAACATCATCCGGGCACCTCCTAAGCAGACATGTCGACCCCAGCCATTACAGGCTCAGTCATTACGGGCTCAGCCACAACCTTATGATCCAGGCGATCAAGCCGAGAAACGCGACGCTCGCCAGCCAGATGCCAGCCATCCAGGACAGTCGCTTCCACAGCGGGGATTGCGGTTCGCCGGGCGCGGGCATCAATGATATCCTTCGTCAGTGACTTTGCCGCGAAACACCCAATAGGTCCAAACGGTGTAGCCGATGATCAGCGGCATGGTGATCGCCACTCCGATCAGCATGAATATCTGGCTTCGTTCTGGAGCGGCAGCATCCCAAATAGTGATGCCCGGCGGCACGACATACGGCCACATGGTAAAGCCCAATCCGGCCATACCGAAGAAGAACAGCGCGATCGCTAGCCAGAACGGCTTACTGTCGTGATCTTTGCGGATGGCCTGAAGCATCGAAAGGGCAATTATCGCTGTCAGTATCGGAACCGGCGCAGCAAAGTAGATTTCCGGCTCAGTCAGCCAGCGTTCGGCATATTCAGCGTTGAGGAAAATGTTGTAGAGGCTGACAGCGCCCATCAGAAGGATCGTTGCGATAGCGGCGCGCAGCGCGAGTTTACGCGCATGGGCCTGACCCTCTCCATCGAGCTTCCATATCAGCCAAGTGCTGCCCAGCAGCGCATAGCCTGCGACCACGCCAAGTCCGCACAGGAGCGTATAAGGGGTAAGCCAGTCGAACCAGCTGCCCGCATAGGAACGGTCGACGACATCAATCCCCTGAAGCAAAGCCCCCAGCGTCATACCCTGCGCCATTGCCGCTACCAATGAGCCGCCGGCAAATGCGGCATCCCATAGTCGGCGGTGCGCCGGATCGCGCCAACGGTATTCGAATGCAACGCCGCGAAAGACGAGGCCCAGGAGCATTGCGATGATCAGCGGGTAGGTCGCAGGCAGCACCACTGCGTAAGCCAGCGGGAAAGCAGCCAACAACCCACCACCGCCAAGCACAAGCCAGGTTTCGTTTCCATCCCACACCGGCGCGATGGAATTCATCGCCCGGTCGCGCTCGCGCCCGACATCGAAGGTCGGGAAAAGAATGCCGATCCCCAGATCGAACCCGTCCATCACAACATAGGCGAAGACAGCGAAGGCGATAATGAACGCCCAGATGACGGTAAGATCCATCATATGTCCTTCTTCTCGGCAGGAAGGGTTTCTTCATGCCCCGGACTCTGGGTCGGACCAGGTGTGAGGCCCGCTGTGCGGATCGGACCGGAATCGCCGCGCTTTGCGCCGACCTCACCTGTGTGCGGGGCTTTGCCCATCAGCCGCAGGATATACCAGATACCGATACCGAACACCGTGAAGTAGACGACGATGAACGCCAGCAAGGACGCAGCGACAGCGGGCGCATCAAGCGGGCTCGCCGCATCGGCTGTGCGCAGCAGACCGTATATCACGTAAGGCTGGCGGCCGACTTCGGTCGTGATCCAGCCTGCCAGAACGGCGATAAAACCGGACGGTGCCATGACGATTGCAGCCTTGTGCAGCAGCGACCAGTCATACAGCCGCCCCCGCCAGCGCGCGACGAGGCTCCACAAACCGATACCGAGCATGGCGAAGCCAATGCCAACCATGATCCGGAATGACCAGAAGACCATTCCGACGGGAGGCTCTTCATCATCGGGAATCGTGTCGAGCCCATCCATCGGCGCATCGAGATCGTGCTTGAGGATCAGCGAAGACAGCCTGGGTATCTGTATCGCGTAGCGGACAGTCTTCTCTTCGCTGTCCGGAATTCCGAACAGAATCAGCGGCGCGCCATCGGGGTGGCTGTCGAAGTGCCCTTCCATTGCCATGACCTTCTGCGGCTGATGCTCAAGCGTGTTGAGGCCATGAAGATCGCCTGCGAAAATCTGTAATGGTGTGACGAGCGCGGCCATCCACATCGCCATCGTGAACATCTTGCGTGCATGGGCGTTTGTCCGGTCTTTGAGCAGGTGCCACGCACCAACCCCGCCAACGACAAACGCGGTCGTCAAATAAGCTGCCATGACTGTGTGGACCAGACGATACGGAAAGCTGGGATTAAAGACGATGTCCCACCAGCTCGGGCCAGGCAGGAATTGGCCATTTGCACCCATCTCGAAACCAACCGGGGTCTGCATCCAGCTGTTGACCGAAAGAATCCAGAACGCGGACACAAATGTCCCGAGCGCCACCATGCAGGTCGCAGCGAAATGGAGCTTTTTGCCGACCTTGTTCATGCCGAACAGCATCACGCCAAGGAAGCCTGCCTCAAGGAAGAAAGCCGTCAGCACTTCGTACGCCATCAATGGCCCGATCACCGGTCCAGCAACATCGGAAAATACCGACCAGTTGGTCCCGAACTGGTAGCTCATGACGATGCCGGAGACGACGCCCATCGCAAAAACGATGGCAAAAATCTTCACCCAGTATTTGAACAGATCAAGATACAGCTGCTTACCGGTCCTAAGCCACAACCCCTCGAGCACCATCAGGTAGCTCGCCAAGCCGATCGTGAAGGCCGGGAAGAAGAAGTGAAAGCTTATCGTAAACGCAAACTGCATGCGTGCCAGCAGCATGGCGTCGAACTGTTC
>DFBR01000028.1:45674-46311 GCA_002367375.1 Erythrobacter sp. UBA3075
GGGGAGGGGAATAGGCGGGCGCACCCTTGCGACCATCAACTAAGCGTGGTGGTGCGCAAATACGGTTTGATTGTCTTGAAACCCTGCGGAAAACGCTTCTTGGCTTCTTCGTCAGTCACCGAAGGCGGGATGATAACGTCATCGCCCGGCTCCCAGTTTGCTGGCGTGGCGATTTGCACCCGGTCTGCAAGCTGCAAACTGTCGATCACCCGAAGGATTTCGTCGAAGTTACGCCCGACGCTCATCGGATAGGTCATGATCAGGCGGATCTTCTTTGCCGGATCGATGATGAAAACCGAGCGAACCGCCGCAGTTTCACTCTCATCCGGGTGGATCATGTCGTAAAGCTTCGCGGTTTCGAGATCGGGGTCCGCGACGATCGGGAACTGCAAAGTCACGCCTTGGGTCTCATTGACATCCTTAACCCACTCAAGGTGCTCATCGACACTGTCAGTTGAAAGACCAAGAGGAAGGGTATTGCGCTTGTCGAACTCCCCTGCAAGCTTGGCCGTCATACCCATCTCTGTCGTGCAGACAGGTGTAAAATCGGCCGGATGGCTGAAGAAGAAGACCCACTTGTCGCCTGCCCATTCGTGCAGATCAATGGGGCCGTTCGTTGTATCGACCTGAAAGTTCG
>DFBR01000091.1:0-284 GCA_002367375.1 Erythrobacter sp. UBA3075
GCGCGCCGCCGCTCCGATCAGCTGGTTACGTAGCTGTTGGGAGAGCCGCCACCGTCGAAACCAACACCTGGTCCAGGCGCAGCAGCAGCATCGGTCACGCGGCCATCACAATCGATGCAGACAGGTGTGCTCCAAATCTTGCGGGCCTTTGGCGTGATGTCATTGCTCATAAAGTAACTCCAGAAATAAAAATTCCTGTTATCGCGTCAACATGGCTAGTGATAGCCCTGTCCAGAATTTGTAGACAGTGCCGGTTAACGCCATCCCCCTATCCACGCCCAGCG
>DFBR01000091.1:354-7586 GCA_002367375.1 Erythrobacter sp. UBA3075
ATCAGCCGCTCGCCGCGTTGCCACAAGCGCTCGACACCCAGCGCCAGCGCGCCGCTTACGAACATGCTCGGCAGGAAATAGTGGAAATAGAATTGCACCGGTTTGGGAGCGACAATCCACAGAACGATGCTTACCAGATACAGCAGCACCAGCGCCTGCATGTCCTTGCGCTTCTCGCGCCAGCCAGCCCATGCGCACCACGCCATCGCCAGCAGGCCGAACCACATGGTCACCGGATTGCCGATCAGCATCACCCCGCGCTGCGCGCCGTCGGCTTCCTCGTAAAGATACCAGATCGCGCGGCTGTTGCTGACCCATTGCCACCATGCGCTCTGATAGGGGTGCGCTTCGAGCACCTGCGTTTGCAGGGCGAGCATATTCTGGTGCAAATCGATCAGACCGGTCGGATTGCCCGACGGCACGCTCCAGTAGAGGAATGGCCAGAACGTCAGCGCATAGATCGCCAGCGGCAACAGCCCAAGCCAGATGCCCGCTTCCCACAGCGAAATCCCTGCCACCGGCCAGCCGCGGGTAGAACGGATAAGGCGGCGGCGCTCTGCTTGCCAGCGCGCGGCGAAGAAGGCGAGGCCGGGCAGGACGGCGATCGGGATTGCGTTCCATTTGCTCGCCATCGCGCAGCCCAGAGCCACGCCGCACGCCGCAAGTCGCCAGCGGCCTGTCTCATTCTCTCGCACGGCACCTGCGAACATCCACAGGGCGACCATCAGAAAGCTGACCATGAACACATCGAGCATGGCGATGCGGGCGTGAACGAACAGCAGGTAATTGGTGCCGACGAACAGGCCGGTCAGCAGGCTGGCGGCGCGGGTCTGGCTGGCGAACCACGCGGCCCGCATCGCCGCGAACAGGGCGAGCGTTCCGAAGGCAACGCTCGGCAAGCGCCAGCCTGTGGGATTGTCGCCGAACACCCATATGCCCAGCGCTATCAATTGCTTGGCGAGCGGTGGGTGCTCCAGATTGGTGGCGAAGCCCAGTTCGAGCACCGCGCGCGCGGCGGGCAGATAATGCACCTCGTCGAAATATGGCTCGCTCGGCACGCCAATCCGCACCAGCGCCAGCGCGCCGAAAACCAGCGCGGCTATGGCGTTGAGGATAAACGGATCGCTGGGATGGTCTGGCGAGGCGCTCATAAGGAATGCAATGCGTTAGTGGCCCCCGCCCGCAAGGGCAATTGGCAAACGCCTCGCACCCCCCTAACACTCCATCCCCTATGAAGAAGACCACTGGATCAGACCCCGCCGCCACCGCCAAATGGCGCCCCGCAACGCAGGCCGTGCGCGCAGGCACTCAGCGCAGCGAGCATGGTGAGACGAGCGAGGCGCTCTATCTCACCAGCGGCTTCACATATGATTCCGCAGAGGAAGTCGCTGCGCGCTTTTCCGGCGACACCGAGGGGATGCAATATTCGCGCTTCAAGAATCCCACGGTCGAAATGGCGCAAAACCGCATTGCCGCGATGGAAGGGGCCGAAGCGTGCCTGATGCAGGCGAGCGGCATGGCAGCAATGACTGGCGCTTTGCTGTGTATGCTGAGCGCAGGCGATCATGTGGTCGCTGGACGCGCGGCGTTCGGTTCGTGCCGCTGGATTCTGGACAATGTGCTGAGCCGCTTTGGTATCACCCACACCGCGATAGACGGGACGGACAATGCCGCGTGGGAAGCCGCTGTGCAGCCCAATACCAAGGCGTTCTTCTTCGAAACGCCCGCCAATCCGACGATGGACCTTGTCGATCTGGAGTTCGTCTGCGGCCTCGCGCGGTCCAAGGGCATCACCAGCGTGGTCGACAATGCCTTTGCCACCAGCGTGCTGCAAAAGCCGCTGGATTTCGGCGCGGATGTTGTCGCTTATTCCGCTACCAAGCTGATGGACGGGCAGGGGCGGGTGATGGCCGGTGCAGTGTGTTCCAGCCGCGAGTGGATCGAGGAATATCTCAGCCCGTTCCAGCGCAACACCGGCCCGATCTGCGCGCCGTTCAACGCATGGGTCGTGATGAAGGGGCTGGAGACATTGCCCCTGCGCGCCACTGCGCAAAGCGCCAATGCGCTGCTGGTGGCGCAATTCCTTGAGGACAAGGGCCTGCGCGTGCTTCATCCCGGCCTGCCGAGCCATCCGCAATATGCTTTGACGCAAAAGCAGATGGTGTCGGCGGGGCCGATCTTTGCCTTCTTCGCGCCTGATGGCCAGAGCCAAGCAATGGCGCTGTGCAACGCGCTCGAGTTGATCGACATCTCCAACAATATCGGCGATTCCAAATCGCTGATGTGTCACCCGGCCAGCACCACGCACTACAATATGGGCGAGGAGGGCCGGGCCGAAGCGGGCATTGAGGACGGAATGCTGCGTCTGAACGTTGGCCTTGAAGACCCACTCGACCTGATCGAAGATCTTGACCGGGCGCTTGGCAGGGTGGGGTTTTGATTTAGTCGCTTACCGGCGCCGGGGCTCGCAGGCCACGCCGTCATTATCCCTGTCAAGCGCCGGACGATAACCGGGTTGGCCTCTTCGTAGCGGCGCGGCTCCGGCAGCGCGGGCTGCATCGCAATTTCGGTAATAGACAGAACCGTCCCGTCTCGGCGCAGTTGTTGGGCGAGGAGTAGGGCGCGTGCTCTGTGGGCGATGGCAATGATATTCGCCGGTGCTGCGATTGGTATGGCAGCCATTCGCATCAAGGCCGCCGGGATGGTTGTGCGCATCCGGATGAGGAAGCGCCATCCCGGCAATGAACATGCTGAACAATGTAAATGCCATAAAGCATCATACCATTCTTCGGTCAGGCGCAAAATTCCGTAATTGCACTTGCCTAAGCTTCGAAAATAAATATGCTTTTTGCGTCAACGGAGGGGTATATGACGGGGTTTCGGTTCGGTTTGGCGATGTGGGCGGCGGTTGCGCTGGGCATGGTGCCTGCGAGCCAAGCTCTGGCACAGGACGCGGCGCTCGAAGACATCTCAACGCGATTGGCCGACGTCGTACAGGAAACCGAGCCCGGTACCGTCCCGAGACCATCCGATACGGCTGTGCAAACAGAAAATCCTGAGATAATTCCGACATCCTTCTTCGCTTCTCGTTCGGATTTCAGCGACGTCAGCCTTTCGCCCGACGGGACACGTTTTGCCTTTGCCACAGTGCGCGAAAAGCGCCAATTTATCAGCGTCTACGACAGTGATACGCTTGAGCTTGTCGATGGCCTTAACCTCGGCAATCCTGAGAATTTCAAGTGGTTTTCCTGGGCTGGCAATGATCGACTGCTGATCTCGATGCGAGGCAACGACCAGACCTATGGTCTGCCGTTCAGCAGGCTCGTTTCCTTCGAGTTCGATGGACGGAACATGCGCACGCTCTCTCTCCCAAGAATGGGTTTCGACGGCGACAATGTTGTTCACGTCAATCGTGAGGGCACTTTTGTTGCCGTTTCCATCGCAGAGAGCCCATGGAGGACGCCTGCCGTTTGGCGTTTCGACCTCGAAACGCCTGTTGAGGAAGGCGTCTCCGAAATCCGCGGGACCTTGGTGGAAGCGGCGCAGGACAACATTGCCGTCTGGATTGCCGACAATGGCGGCACAGTACGGATAGGGATTGGCGCGCGTGGCCGGGGCCGGGTCGAAATCTATTATCGCCGCGATGCGAGCGAAGATTGGCGCCGGGTCGCACGAGTGCGCCGAGACGATGAAGATGCCTTTGAATACTTTGATTTCATGGGGCTTCGTCCCGGTAGTGACGATGGCTATGTCGTCGCGATCCCTGAAGGAAGCGAACGATTCGCTCTCATGGAGTTCAATTTCGCCACCTTTCAGCCGGGTGCTATCCTGTTCCAATCTCAGGACGAAGATGTCGATGCGGTCACCTTTGACAGCACTAGAACCCCGGTGGCTGTAAGCTACGCCGGTGACGATTTTCGCCGTGAATGGCTTGATCCCGAGATTCGCCGTCAGCGGCAATTGCTGAGCGAGGCGCTGCCCGGCAGCGAGATCACGATCGTCGATCTCACTGAAGACCATAACCGCATGTTGGTGGCTCAGTCCGGGCCTGCCGACCCGGGTGCGCTTTATGTTTTTACGCCGGGCACGGGTTCGCTTGACCTGTTTGCGGAAATTCGGCCGCAGATCGACCCGCAATTGCTCAGTGCCCCGGAGCCTGTCGAATACACAGCGCGTGACGGGACCCATATTCATGGATATCTCACCTTGCCGAAAAGCCGTGAGCCGCGAGGACTCCCGTTGATCGTTCACCCGCATGGCGGGCCATACGGCATACGTGATACGCTGACGTACAGCGACATGGTGCAATTGTTGGCCAATCGCGGTTATGCGGTGATCCAGCCCAATTTTCGCGGATCGGGCGGCTACGGCGAAGCTTTCGAGGCGCTAGGAGACGGGCAGGTCGGACGCGCTATGCAGGACGATCTCGACGATGCGGTTGCCTATCTCGTCGGAGAGGGGATCGTCGATCCGCAACGGGTCTGCATTATCGGATCGAGCTATGGCGGTTTCGCTGCTGTTTGGGGTGTAATCCGTAATCCCGAAATCTATCGCTGTGCAGCAAGTTTTGCCGGGGTGATGCACTGGGAAAGGCAGCTATCCCACAATCGCGATTTTCTTTATGGAGATCAGCGTGGCCGCCATACGCGGCGCTATGATGGCGACCAGACGAATTTCGATCTCGATGACATATCACCCGCAGTGCAGGTGCAGCGCCTTAGGCGACCTGTCCTGCTTGTTCACGGTGAGCGAGATTCGCGTGTTCCATTCAGACAGCACGAACTGATGGTTGATCGGGCGGACGACGCCGACATTGAACTGGAAACGCTGGAGCTCGAAGACTCCGGACACGGATTCTACAACCCAGAAGACGAACAGGCCTATTACGATGCAATCGTGGACTTTCTCGCGCGTCACAACCCGGCGGACTGAAATCCAGCAGTCGAGTTACGCGGGAAACAGGCGGTAGGCGCAGCTTCGGCCACATTGCCAAAGCCCCCTTTGCCGGCGCCGGGAATCCCGCTACGATTGCAATCATGGCTATCGATGCAATCTCATCCCTGTTCCAGCATGTCGCGATCACCAAGGGTGTGACCGTGCGTGTGGCAGTGAATTTCATGCCGGAACAGTCACGTGTCGGGGCCGGACGGTGGTTCTGGGTGTATCATATCCGCATCGAAAATGGCCGCGATGAGCGCGTGCAGCTCAAGACTCGTCACTGGCGCATCACCGATTCAAATGGGATGGTGAACGTCGTCGATGGCGAAGGCGTGGTGGGCGAAACACCGCTGCTGGAGCCGGGGCAGACGCATGATTACGTGTCGGGTTGCGAGCTCAACACCAACCAAGGCACGATGGAAGGTTTCTATTCCTTCGCCGATGCCGATGGTCAGCTGTTCGAAGTGGCGATCCCGTTCTTCCCGCTGGCTGCGCCGGCCGACTCTTCCGTTTAGCCTCAAGCGCCGGCGCTCGCATTCGCTCGCTTAGGCTTCCGCCCTACCGGGCGGCGCGCAGTCGCGCGCTGTCGTGCCGCCTCACGGCCCGAATATATTGCCAATCGCGAGCGACGCGAGGGCAAGGGCGACTGCCCGCCCGCAGCGGGGACAGCTTGCTGGCCGTCTAGCGAGGACGAAGCCGCGGACGCGGCTTCATGAGACCAACAATCACCGCACTCTCGCGGGCGCTACGATCACCGCATTTGCCAGCAACAGGTCCAAGCCATCGAGATAGCCGCGCACTGCCGGGTCATGCGCGAAGCCAATCGCCAATCCGCGACCGTTTCGCTGGGCAATCATGTAGGGCTTGAATGCCATCTGGCGGCGGTTCTCATCCCAGACATAGCCTGACGCGACGAGCTCATCAGCCGCAGCATAGCGCACCACATTCACCCCGTCCGACAGTGTCAGCGGGGTCAGGATCAGCGATCCATCAGCGAATACCGTGGGTGCGGCATCGTCATATCCGGCGGCGAGGAAGTTCTCGCCATCGACCACTGTGTTGAGCAGCGCGCCGGGCAGAGTGTCCGGACGGCGGCTTTCATCGAGAATGGCCTCGCGGTACTCGCTGGCATCGGCGATCGCGGTGCCGGGGGCGGTGTCGCCGTCTTCCTCATCCTCGTCCGGATCGCCGCCGAGCACGGTCTCGCGCTTGGTCGCGAACAGCGCGTCGTCGCCGTTGGCAAAGCTCGCCAAACTATCGCCATAGGCAATCAGCACGCCGCCCTGCTGGACAAAGCGAGCGATGGCGCTGCGCGTGCCATTGCCAAGACCAAAGCTGTCGGGCGCAATCAGCACGTCAAATTCGGTCAGGTCTGCGCGTGTCACATTGTCCACCCGGATTGGCGCAACGGGCAGGCCAAAGCGTTGCTCGATCACATAGCGACTTGCTCCTGCGGACAGCGGGCTGACGCGGCCGTCCCACAGCATCGCGATGCGCGGCTCTTCCAGCAGGACGAAGCTGCTGCTGCCAAGGTTGGGGCCATCATCGACCCAGCCCGAGGCAAGGGCACGCGTTTCTGCGCCAATCTCGCGCGCCAGCGCCATCAGCGCATCGAGCGATCCGCCATTGTCAGCCGCAGTGAACACGACCGTGCCGCGCGGGAAAGTCTCTCCGCCTACGGCAAAGGCTGTGTCGGTCGCGCGGCCACGCAAGCCTTCGCGCAAGGCGCGGGCGACAAGCTGCACCTGCCCGCTATCGGTCCACGGTACAGCCACGCCGAACGCTCCGGAAGCCGCGGCATTGGCGGTGATCGGAGTGTCGGCGGAAACCAAAGTGCCCGCAGCGGCAGAACCGCATTGCGCCACATCCAGCCCGCTCATTTGGCCAACCGACCATGCGGTTGTGTCGTAAATCTCATGCGGCAAATCGCCCGCGCGGCGTTCCTCCTGCGCCTCAACGAAATCGGCAGGCAGTTCCACGTCGCGGTCGAGCAGGCTGCGGATCAGCCGTGCGGTTGGCTGACGCATGGACACGGAGAGATAGCCTTCCGGGTAGGAACGCCCACAAGCATTCGCAGGCCCGTTCACCCGGCCAACCTCGATGCCTTGCAGCGCCAGCCGCCGGGCAAGGGTTTCAGCATTCCAGCGCCGGTCCGCCAGATCGATCACGAAATAGCCGCTGCCCACCACGCCATTGGCAGCAGAGCGGCGGTATGATGCGTAATCATCCAGGAACATGTCAGCATTGCGCGCCACCGTTTCTGCCGTCGCCAGCGAGGTGACGAAGTGGTTGCG
>DFBR01000119.1:0-2116 GCA_002367375.1 Erythrobacter sp. UBA3075
AGGACAAGAACGACAGCGACGAACATGCGCATGAACTGGTCCGCCTGCTCAAACACTATGGTCTGCCCGCCAGGGTCAATCTCATTCCATTCACCCATGGCCGGGCGCGAATTACGAATGTTCAACGCCAGAACGCATTCGCTCTTTTTCGAACATCGTCTTTGCCGGCGGCATCAGCGCGCCAATCCGCACCCCGCGCGGACGCGACATCGATGCGGCTTGCGGCCAATTGAAAACAGCAGCGGAAAAGAAGAGCCGAGCGCAGCTGGATCGTGAGGCGACAGAGGCTGAAGAAGCGGCTGCGGTAACCGGGTGACAGACCCGGCAACACTTGCCTTTTACGAAGAATCTGCCCCCAGTTACACGCTCAGCCACGGGCAGGCGCCCAGCCGCGATCTCGATGGCTTTCTGGATCGCCTAAGCCCCGCAGCGCATATCCTTGAGCTGGGTTGTGGTGGCGGACGCGGCGGGGCGCGGATCATTGAGCGCGGCTTCTCGCTCGATACGACCGATGGCAACCACGGGCCTTATCATCGGCGCTGCCAGTGGCGCGCTGATTGGCCGCGAAATTGATCGGGGCAATGCCCGCTGCCGATAATTTTCGCGCGCCGTTGTAACCACCGCCGCGGCCCACACGAATAGCTCCATACCCCCCACCTCTGACGCCGCCGCTCGCTTCCCCTTCGAGCGGCGGCGTCCTTGGTTACGCCCAAATTTCCCTCTACCATTGCTTATCCTTTTGGGATAATAGGCACGCCATGCACCGTGCCGGGCAATTAATCCGCGATTGGCGGCAGCGCCATAACCCTCCCCTCACGGCGGAGGAATTTGGCCTGCGCTATGGCGAACCGCCACCATGGAGCGCGCAAACCATCTACGGCTGGGAAGCCAAGGGCAAAATTGCGCGCTCTCCGGTACAGAAACGTCTCGCCGAACTCGGCATATGTCAGCCCGGCGACTGGCACGACCCTCCACTGGCAGGAACAATGATGGCCCGCGATACCTATGATTTCTTCGACATGCACAGCCACGGTTTCGTGCGCACGGCCACGGCCACGCCGCGCACGCGCACAGCCGACGTGGTCTACAATACCCAGGGGATCATCGAGCAGGCGCAGATGGCGCATGATCGCCATGTCGATCTGCTGCTTTATCCGGAAATGTGTCTGTCCTCCTATGCGCTGGACGATTTGCATATGCAGGCTGCCCTGCTGGAAGCTGCTGAGGCCGGGATCGAGACGATCCGTGCCGCCAGCGAAAATCTGGCCCCAGCCCTCGTCATCGGCGCGCCGCTGCGGCGCAATGGCCGGGTCTACAATTGCGCCGTAGTGATCGCGCATGGCGAAGTGCTGGGCGCGGTGCCCAAAAGCTATTTGCCCAATTACCGCGAATTTTATGAAAAGCGCTGGTTTGCGCGTGGCAACAATTGTCAGGATCTGTGGCTGGCGGTGAACGGCGCGGAAGTGCCTTTTGGCACCGATCTGATATTCTCCGCCACGAACCTTCCCGGCTTCACCTTCGGGATCGAGATTTGCGAGGATTACTGGAGCCCCAACCCGCCCGGGACCATGGCTGCACTGGCTGGCGCAACGATTCTGCTCAACCTTTCTGCCAGCAATATCACCATCGGCAAGTCAGACGAACGCCACATGCTGTGCCGTGCCTCTTCCAGCCGCAGCGTCTGCGCCTATGCCTATTCCGCCAGCGGCTTTGGCGAGAGTACGACTGATCTTTCATGGGATGGTCAGGGCATGGTCTATGAGCTGGGTGATCTGATGGTCGAAAGCGTCCGCTTCGAACTGGAGCCGGAACTGTGCGTCACCGATATCGACACGCGCCGCATTCTCAATGAACGTATGCGCATGGGCACATTCAACGATGCGGCAGAGGATGCCGGACGGCCCGAAGACACTTACCGCACCATCGGCTTCGACCACGCCTATACCCAAGGCGATGTCGGGCTGGAACGCGCCATTCGCCGCTTCCCCTTCGTCCCCAACCGTCAGGACAAATTGGACGAGGATTGTTACGAGGCGTTCAACATTCAGGTCGACGCGCTGATGCGGCGGATGCAGGCGACGGGCGCGAAATCGCTGGTGATCGGCATTTCGGGCGG
>DFBR01000119.1:2255-7392 GCA_002367375.1 Erythrobacter sp. UBA3075
CAGCCGCACGCCAGATGCTCGATGACATGAACCACCCCTTCGCTGACGGGGAACCGGTCCACGATGTGACGTTCGAGAATGTGCAGGCCGGCCTGCGCACGGATTACCTGTTCCGCCTCGCCAACCATCACAAGGGCTTTGTGATCGGCACGGGCGATCTGTCAGAGCTGGCGCTGGGCTGGTGTACCTATGGCGTAGGCGATCAGATGAGCCATTATGCGGTCAATTCAGGCGTGCCCAAGACGTTGATCCAGTATTTGATCCGATGGGCGACGCGCACCAATCAATTTTCCTCCGACTGCGACGAGGCGCTGGAAGAGGTTCTCAATACGGAAATCAGCCCCGAACTTGTGCCCGCCGGACCAGACGGCGCGATCCAGAGCACCGAGAGCATGATCGGCCCGTATGAGCTGAACGATTTCTTCCTCCACCACATATTGCGGTGGGGCCAATCGCCCAGCCATGTCGCATTTCTATGCTGGCACGCGTGGAAAGATGCCGAAGCCGGGCTGTGGCCGCATGAATTCCCGCAGGATCGCAAGAACGAATACGACCTCGCCACCATCCGCAGCTGGCTGGAAAAGTTCTGCAAGCGCTTCTTCCAGTTCAGCCAGTTCAAGCGCAGCGCCCTGCCCAACGGCCCGAAAGTGAGCGCAGGCGGCGCATTGTCCCCGCGCGGAGACTGGCGCGCACCGAGCGATGCAGTGGCAGATGTGTGGCTGGCGGAGCTGCGCGAAAAAGTGCCCGAAAAGGACTAAATCAGAGATACTTGCCACGCCGCGCCAGAGGCGTAAGGTGCATGAATGTCAGGCAAAAGCGTCCTTGTTACCGGTGGAGCCACGCGCCTTGGCGCAGCCATAGTGCGGCGCTTTGCAGAGGCGGGATGGCATGTCATCATCCATTACAACACTTCCGGCGAAGAAGCGGATGCGCTCGCCGCAGAATTGACCAGCGCGCAAACCGTGCAAGGCGACCTGTCCGATCCCAAAGAGGGCGCGCGCATGGTGGACCAACTCGCCGCGCAGCTGGCCGACTGGCGCTGCCTCATCAATTCCGCCAGCACTTTTGCGGCTGATGATGTAACCGGCCTTGATCCAGCGACGAACCACAGGGCCATGCAAGTAAACGCCGCCACACCTGCCCTCATGGCGCAGGCTTTCCTCGCCCAAGCGCGCAGCAATGGCGGACGGCGTGTGATTCAAGTCACCGATCAAAAGCTCGCCAATCTCAATCCCGATTTCTTCAGCTACACCATGAGCAAGGCCGCTGCCGATGTGGCTGCGCGTATGATGGCAATGGTCACTGAAGACGATGACCGCGTCTACACGCTCGCACCAGGCGCTATCCTGCCGAGCCACGACCAATCTGACGAGGAGGCACAGCGTTCGCACCTGCTCAACCTGCTGAAACGGCGCACAGGTCCCGATGAAGTGGCCGAAGCCGCGCTGTTCCTTGCCGAAGGACCGCTCGCCTCGGGTCAGTCCATTTACGTCGATTCCGGCCAGCATCTGCTGCGCCAGCCGCGCGACGTCATTTATCTGGAACGCGAAGGAATTGGGGTGTGAACAACAGCGTGAAACCGCGCAAGCGCCACGCATTGACCACGCGGCTGTGGCATTGGGTAAACGCGCTCAGCCTGATTATATTGTTCATGAGCGGACTGAACATCTCCAACGCGCACCGACGGCTTTATTGGGGCAATGATGGCTTTGCTGCCGCCGATGCTTGGCTGGAAGTACCGCGCTTTCCCGGCTGGATGACGATCCCCGATTATTACAGCCTGTCCGCCGCGCGCGACTGGCATGTGCTGTTCTCACTGGTATTCGCCTTTGGCCTGCTCGCCTTCATGGTGGCGGCTTTCGCAAACGGCCACCTGGTCCGCGACATCTTCGCCCGCGCGCGCGAGTGGCGGCTGGCCAATATCTGGACTGACATCAAGGAGCACGCGAAGTTCAATTTTGAACACGGCGATGGCAAGTACAACATCCTGCAAAAGATCGCCTACGCGTCGGTCATCCTGATCCTGCTGCCGCTGATGATATTCACCGGCATGGTCATGAGCCCCGGCATGGAGGCCGCATGGCCGTGGATGACCGATGTCTTCGGCGGGCGGCAAAGCGCACGCTCGTTGCACTTTATCGCTGCATGGCTGCTATTCGGCTTTTTTGTGCTGCATATTGCACTGGTGCTGCTGTCCGGTCCGATCAAGCAGATCCGTTCCATGGTTACCGGCAACGAGCCTCAGGAGACGACCGATGCAGAGGCGTAATTTCCTGGTTGCGGCAAGTGCGGCCTTCCTCGCGGGTTGCTCCAAAATCGGCGACACACAATGGTTTGAGAAGCTGGTGGATGGCGCGGAGAATTGGCATCGCGGCCTGCACCGCGCGCTGGGCGGTGGCCGCATTACTATGGCGCCCGAATATGACCGTTCCGCCGCATCGCCGGTTTTCCGCGGTAATGGCAATCAGACCGTGGACAGCGACGAATATCGCGCCGCCGAGGCAGAAGGCTTCGCCAATTGGCGGCTGTCTGTCAGCGGGCTGGTGGACAATCCTGCCGAACTGTCGATGGACGACATCCGCGCTCTGCCTCAACGCACGCAGGTGACCCGCCACGATTGCGTGGAAGGATGGAGCGCGATTGGTGAATGGACCGGCCCGCAACTCTCGACAATACTTGAAGCGGCAGGTGTCCAGCCGGAAGCCAATTTCATCGTGTTCCGCTGTGCTGATTTCTTTATGCGCGGCTCTGCCGACAATCGCCGCCGCGTCGATTATTACGAAAGCTGCGACATGGACGATGCCATGCACCCGCAAACGATCGTGGCGCACCAGCTGAATGGAGAGGCCCTGCCAACACGCAATGGCGCTCCGCTACGGATGCGTCTTGAACGGCAGCTGGGCTACAAGCATCCCAAGTATCTGACCGGCATCGAAGTGGTCGCCAGCCTTGATGACATTAACGGCGGCAAAGGCGGGTATTGGGAAGATGTGGCAGGATATCAGTGGTATGCGGGGATTTGATCCTCTTTCGTCATTGCGAGCGCAGCGGGACGAAGTCGGCCAAAGGCCAACCAATCCAGTCCCGCGCTATCTGGATTGCCGCGTCGCCTTCGGCTCCTCGCAATGACGAAGGTCACTGGTTTACTGCTGGATAGACCTTGTTCATCGCTTCAAAATTCAGTCGCACCAGATCCTCCAGCACAGCCATATCCACATCAGTCAGCTTGTTGATGTAAAGGCAGCTCTTGCCTTGCGAATATTTGCCTAGCTTGGCGAGCAGCGCGTCGTTTTTTGTGCCCGTCAACTCGTCGCAATATCCGCCCATGAGATAAATCGAGTGTTTGGCTTTGCGCGGCGAGAAGCCCGTTCGCAGGAAGTCTCCCTCGCGCCCGCTATCATACTTGTAGTGATAGGTGCCGTAGCCGATCATGCTCGGCCCCCACATCACCGGCTCTTCGCCCGTCACCCGGCGAAACAGCGCGTCCAGCGCCTTGGCATCGGCGCGCTTTCCGTCATGCTCCACCGCCTCAATGAATTCCTCGACAGCCAGCGCGGTCGGCTTGGTCTTGTTCTCGCTCATGCTGACAAACCTATCGCACAATTGACTTGTCGCCAAACGCTGCGCAAACCCCGGATTGAAGGACAACAAGATAATTGAGGGGACTGGGGCCTATGTGGCTGCTCGACAAATTTCTGAAGCAGGCGATCAAACGCGGCAAATTCATCATCACCGACCATGATGGCAAGGTCTATGAATATGGGCCGGGTGTCGATCAGGGCGTGCACGGGATGGACAAGGGCCCGATGAAAATTCGCCTGACCAATGCCAAGGCCGCCAACCATATCGCCCGCTATCCGCAATGCGGCGCAGGTGAGGCCTTTATGTGGGGCTGGTTGGTTGTCGAGGAACCGCACGATATCCGCGACATGATTCTCTACGTGACCGAAAACGCGAAGAAGCTGGGCGATACACCGCTCAAACCCAAGGGTGCAATCCGCACAGCTATCCAGAAAGCTATTGCCAAGGCGGACAGCGTCAATCTGAAGAGCAAAGCGCGCAAGAATGCAGAGCACACCTACAATCTGACGCGCCGCCTGTACGAACTGTTCCTCGACGAGGACCGCCAATACACGATGGGTTATCACCGCGATCTGGATGACTCGCTGGAGAAGGCGCAGCTCGACAAGAAGGCCCACATGGCCGCCAAGCTGAACATCACCAAGGAAAACGGCCCCAATATGCGGGTGCTGGATATTGGCTGCGGCTGGGGCGGCTTCGCGCTGTATCTCAATCGCACCTTTGGCTGCGAAGTGCTCGGCGTAGCACTGGCGCCCGATCAAATCGCCTTCTGCAAGGAGCGCGCGGAAGAGGCTGGCGTCTCTGACAAGGTGAAGTTCGCGCTGATGGATTACCGCGATGTCGAGGGCAAGTTTGACCGGATCACTTCGGTCGGACTGCTCGAGCATGTCGGCACGCCGCACTACCCGCAATTTTACGAGCACACGCACCGCCTGCTCAAGCCCGATGGCGTGATGTTCAGCCATTGCTGCGGACGTGCTGGACGCCCTGGCTTCACCGATGCATGGACGCGCAAGTATATCTTCCCCGGCGGTTATATTCCGGCGCTGTCCGAGCTTGTCACGCAGAGCGAACAGTTTGGCTGGCAGGTGATGGACGTTGAAGCGATGCGCTTCCACTACTGTCACACGCTGGAGGAATGGTACAACCGCACCGTCATGCACAAGGATGAGATCATCGAGATGTATGACGAGGTGTTCTACCGCATGTGGCTGTTCTACCTCGCCGGCGCAGAACAAAGCTTCCGCAATGGCAATATGGTCAATTGGCAAATCCTCTACGTGAAAGACCGCGCCGCCATCCCGATGACGCGCGACTATATGTACGAGGAATCAGAACGCTTGCGCGGGCTGGAAGAACCGCCCGCCTGGCATCTCGATCCGGCGATGAAGGAAGCTGCAGAGTAAGTCCTGTGCCCGCCCCTTCCCGCCTGCGGGAGAAGTAGCGCGGTTGGGCCGTGCTCGGACAAACCCCTCGTCATCGTCATTGCGAGCGCAGCGGGACGAAGTCGGCCAAAGGCCAACCAGTCCAGCCCTGCGCTGGCTGGCTGGCTGGC
>DFBR01000119.1:7458-9766 GCA_002367375.1 Erythrobacter sp. UBA3075
TGGCCGATCATGCTTGGGCAAGCGACGGTGCCACTGGTCGGCATTGTCGATACTGCCGTGATCGGACGGACCGGAGACACCACTGCGCTGGCGGGCGTGGCGCTCGGGGCGACGATCATCAATCTCGTGTTCTGGACTTTCGGATTCCTGCGCATGGGCATGACCGGGCTGACGGCGCAGGCCAATGGCTCTGGCGACCCGCGCGAGGTCGATGCGCTGCTGTTGCGCGCGCTCGGCATCGGCATGGCTCTGGGCGTCGTTATCCTCGCATTGAGCGTCCCAATTTCTCAGCTGGCCTTTGCCGTGATGGCCGGGTCGGATGCGGTTACCGGCGAAGCATCGGCATACATGCAGGGCCGTTTCTACGGCGCGCCTGCTGCTTTGGCGGTCTATGCCATGAATGGCTGGCTGCTCGGCCTTGGCCGCACGCGCGAGGCGCTGGCGTTGCAGATCGCCATGAATATCGCCAATATCGCGCTCGATGTGTGGTTCGTGTGGGGACTGGACATGGGGGCCTATGGCGTGGGCCTAGGCACCGCCTGCGCTGAATGGATCGCGCTGGCGCTCGGTCTGCTGATCGTAGGCCGCGTGGCCGGGATCAACATACTCGCCCTCGCCCGCCGCACGCCGCGCAGCCTGCTGCTGGAGCGCGAACGCTTGCTCCAGCTTTTCGCCGTCAATCGCGACATCATGATCCGCAGCATTGCGTTGCTTTTCCTGTTCGCATGGTTCGCCAACGCTGGCGCGCGGATCGGCGATGAAGCACTCGCGGCCAACCACGTGCTACTGCAATTCATCAATGTCGCAGCTTTCATTCTCGATGCCTTTGCCTTCACCGCAGAGGAGCGCGTGGGCCAAGCCTACGGCGCGCGCGACCATAAGCGGTTCAAACGCGCCATCCGCCTGACCAGCGAATTTGCACTGCTTGGTGGCGTGATGCTGACGCTCATCTTTTTGCTTGCGGGCGGCATGATTATCGATCTTCTGACTACCGATCCGCAAGTGCGCCAGACGGCGCGCACCTTCCTCCCCTTCGCCGCGCTGGTGCCGCTGGTGGGAATGCCGAGCTGGATGCTGGATGGCATATTCATCGGCACCACACGGGGCCGCGCGCTGCGTAATGCAGGCGTGGCAGCGACCGTGCTCTATATTGCGCTCGACATCGCGCTGCGCCCGGCGGGCAATTGGGGCGTCTGGATTGCAATGAGCGCAAGCTTCCTGTTGCGCGCAGGGGGTCTTGCGTTTTATCTGCCCGGATTGCTACGCGATGTCGCCAGCGCGCCGAAGACCGACACAAGCCATTCAAACACAGGGTAAATCATGACAACCACTCCCTTTCGCAAAACCATCATGAGGCTGCTCGCCGCCATCACGCTGGCGCTGGCTGGCCTGGGCGTTGCCACGCCCGCATGGGCGCAGATCGATGTCCATTTCCATTCCTTCAACGGTTCGGTCCTGTGGGGCCGCTATCCGCACACCTTTGTGATTTTCGAAGGCGAGCTGGAGGATGGAACGGCAGTCAATGAGAACTTCGGTTTCTCCGCGCGCAGCAGCGCAGAGGCAATTACTTCGGGCCCGGCAGAGCACATGATTGTCACCGAGACTGAGGATACAATCGAAGACACCAATCACCATTTCGCGATTACCGTCACCCCGGCGCAATACCGCCTTCTGCGCGCTGAAGTGCTGGCGTGGCGCAATCATCCGGGCGATTATTATGATCTGGATGAGAACAACTGCATCCACTTCGTCGCCCGCATGGCCGAGATGGTCGGGCTGACCGTGGACGTGCCCAGCCGTTATCTTCGCCGCCCCAAGGCTTGGCTCAATTACGTCACTCGCCGCAACCCGCAGATTGGCGCCGAAGAGATAGACTGATTGCGGCCACAGATGCACGCTGCTACGCGCGGCGCGACTTTGCCAACGGGAATACATACATGTCGGATATCAAACGCGTCGTCCTCGCCTATTCGGGCGGCCTAGATACCAGCGTCATCGCCAAATGGCTGATGAGCGAGCGCGGACTGGAAGTTGTTACCTTTACCGCTGATCTGGGTCAGGGCGAAGAAATTGAACCTGCGCGCGACAAGGCTCGCCTGATGGGCATTCCGGACGACCATATCTATATCGAAGACCTGCGTGAAGAATTCGTGCGCGATTTCGTCTTCCCGATGATGCGCGCCAATGCCCGCTATGAAGGCGATTACCTGCTCGGCACCAGCATCGCCCGTCCGTTGATCTCCAAGCGCCTTGTCGAGATTGCGCGTGAGACAGGTGCAGATGCCATCGCCCATGGCGCCACCGGCAA
>DFBR01000119.1:9862-12057 GCA_002367375.1 Erythrobacter sp. UBA3075
GAAAAGCACCAGATCCAGGTACCCAAGGACAAGCGCGGCGAGAGCCCATTCTCAACCGATGCCAACCTCCTGCACACCTCGTCTGAAGGCAAGGTGCTGGAAGACCCGTGGGAAGAGACCCCGGATTACGTCTATTCGCGCACTGACCACCCGGAGCAGGCTCCCGATACGCCCGAATACATCACCATTGATTTCGAACGCGGTGACGGCGTTGCATTGAATGGTGAAGCGATGAGCCCGGCGACGCTGCTGACCGCTCTCAATGATTTGGGCCGCAAGCACGGCATTGGTCGGCTCGATCTGGTCGAGAACCGCTTCGTCGGCATGAAATCGCGCGGCATGTACGAAACACCCGGCGGCGAGATCTATGCAGTCGCCCATCGCGGGATCGAACAGATCACGCTGGATCGCGGCGCGGCGCATCTCAAAGATGAGCTGATGCCGAAATATGCCGAGCTTATTTACAATGGCTTCTGGTTCAGCCCTGAGCGCGAGATGCTCCAGGCAGCGATTGACCTTAGCCAAGAGAAGGTCAGCGGCACCGTGCGCCTCAAGCTTTACAAGGGACTGGCCAGCGTGGTCGGTCGCAAGTCGTCAAACTCGCTCTATTCCGAAGCGCATGTGACGTTCGAGGATGATGCCGGCGCCTACGATCAGGCCGATGCGGCAGGCTTTATCAAGCTCAATGCGCTCCGGCTGAGGTTGCTCGCCAAGCGCGATCGGTAAGCTGCAAGTGCGGCTGCTTGACACCGGTTCATCGCAAAAGTGCGGATAGTTTCGCCCGATACGCCGAGCCGTTGACTTATCCACCCTTGTCCACTGGTATTCCTGCCAAAAGTGGATAAGTCGATGCTCGCGCCCTTGCCCGACTCGGTTGGCATCGGCATCTTCAAAACATCGAAGACAGAAAGTCTCCGCCACGAAGGATCGCCTGCCGATCTTGATACAGGAGAGATGGGAAGTATTCGACGCGATGATAGCATTTTCGCGGAGGAGGAAAGGAAGATGGAAGGCTCTTTCGGGAGCTGAAAATCAACTGGACTGTTGAGACCACAAGAAGCAATCATTGGTTAAGGCCGGAGGAGAAATCCGGTGTCGATGGAACTGGAAGCACTGAGGTGCGGAAAGAGCCGCTTGAGACATCAGAGGACAAGACTGGTCTCGGACAGGTGGAAAGAATGGCTGAGATCGCTTGCGATATCGCCAATCGGAAAATCTGCTCCGGCACCGGCGCGAGCGCCGGGCGACATATTCGGAAGGGAAGCGATCCTTCGGGAACGTGGAACTGAAGAAGACACGCCAGGCGCCAAGCATCCCTTCGGGGGTCCACACGCCAGTGAGAGTGGGGTCGGCAGCAATGCCGGCCCCATTTCTGTTTGAGCCATCCGCCAACCATTCCGGCTTTGCATGATGCGGCCTTCGCCATCGACCAGCGCGGCATTATGGCTGATTCTCACGAAAATCCGTCACCGTGAGCAAGGTTCTCGCATGCAGAACACGGCGATTCATCGCGTATTTGTCCCATTTCTGCGACGAATGGAGGCGAGGCATCGGTCAACCGATTGCAACTTTGGAAGGATCAGGAACTTTCCGGTATCTGCCTTGCCCATGGATGGGAAACAGGCAAACAGGGCTAGACCTCGGATCGTAGCACTCTTGGCGGCAACCGTGCTTTTTGGAGTGACCGGCGCGAGCTATGCGCAGCAACAGGTCGAAATGAGCACTGCCGCCGTGGAAGTCCCTGCCCCTGCCTCCGCACCTCTGTTCACCCCCAGCGATGATGCTGAGTTCGAAGAGGCGTTTGTCAGCTTCGACACCCCGGTAGAGCCTGAATTGCCCGGCCACGCGGTCGATATCACCACGATCGAGCCGGCCACCCCGCCCGAACCCGCCACAACTTCGCTCGGCAATGGCGTTGCCAGCTATTACGGCCGCCGCTTCCACGGGCGACGCACAGCCAATGGTGAACGCTTCAACATGAACGCGATGACCGCCGCGCATCGCACGCTGCCGTTCGGCAGTCAGGTCCGAGTGACCAATCCGCGCAATGGCCGGTCAGTGGTGGTGCGAGTGAATGATCGCGGGCCGTTTATCCGCGGGCGGTCCATAGACCTCTCGCGCGCAGCGGCGGAGCGGATCGGCATGATCAGCCGCGGCCACGCCCGTGTCGAACTTGAACTGATCGAGGACTGAGA
>DFBR01000092.1 GCA_002367375.1 Erythrobacter sp. UBA3075
AGCACCTTTGCACTGTTCCAGATGACTTTCGCCGCAATTACTCCCGCCCTCATGGTCGGCGCATGGGTAGACCGTGCACGTTTTGGCTGGGTGCTCGCTTTCACCGCAATATGGAGCCTGCTTGTCTATGCACCAGTAGCGCATTGGATTTGGGGCGGTGGCTGGCTCGGGCAATTGGGCGTGACCGATTTTGCAGGCGGACTGGTTGTGCACGCAACGGCGGGTTCATCGGCGCTGGTCGTCGCATTGCTGCTGGGCAAGCGGCAGGGCTTCCCCTCCTCCGCACTCCTCCCTCATGCCCCGGCGATGACGATGCTGGGCGCAATGTTGCTGTGGGTGGGCTGGTTCGGCTTTAATGGAGGCAGCGCGCTCGCCGCGACGGACGATGCCTCCAGCGCCATCATCAACACCCATGTCGCTGCTGCTGTGGCCGCATTGGTGTGGATGCTGATTGAGAAGATCAAATTCGGCAAACCAACATCAGTCGGTTTTGCAACGGGCGCAATTGCGGGCCTCGCCACGATTACACCGGCGGCAGGTTACATCGCGCCGGGCGCCGCAATCATGCTCGGGATTGCCGGATCGGTACTGTGTTTTGGCGCAATTTCACTCGTGAAGAACCGCTGGGCGATTGACGATTCCCTCGACGTGTTTGCCGTCCATGGCGTGGGCGGAATTCTCGGCACATTACTGCTGGGCATCTTCATCTGGAGCGGACTTGGCGGCACTGGCTACTCCGAAGTAGCGAATATGCCGAGTGAAGTCGGCGTGCAGGCATTGGGCATTGTGGTTGTCGTCCTGTTCAGCGCCATCGTCACCGCTCTGATAGCCGTCGCCGTCAGCCTGTTCATCCCGATGCGCGTGAGCGAGGACGAAGAAGTTCAGGGCCTTGATCAGACCAGCCACGGTGAGCGTGCATGGCTATTCGACTGACGCGATATGCAAGAAGCCGACCTTAGCGCCAAACGCGGCTGCATGGCCGATCTCACCGCCTACTGGCGGGGCCTACGAAAGTTCTACAATCCGCGTGGGAGGGCGACACGGACCGAGCTGTTTATGCTGCTGATCCTCAACGGCCTTCTGTTTACCTGCTTGGAAGTAATTTCACGGCATCTGCTATCGCGCGATGCGGATCACGCGGTCAGCTCAATCCTGCAAGCATTGTTTCTCGTTCCAATCCCGGCAGCTACCGCACGGCGGTTTCACGACATGGGGAAGAGCGGCTGGTTCGCCCTGCCAATCTTCATTCTGTGCGCCGTCAAGTTATGGAACATCTGGCTCGACTACCTTGCCGGGCCTTTTGCCTTCAATTCCGTGTTCGATAATGCGCCAACCTTGGGTCTTTTCTATGGCATGATCGGTCTGATGTTCGCCATCATCCTGATGCAGCCACCGCGCAATGCGCGGAATCCTTACGGCCCCGATCCGCGACCTGATCCAAAGCAAATCTAACTCCGCCCCGCCTCAATTTCAGCGATTTTCGTGAGCAATTTCTCGATACAACTGCGCGAGGTGCCGAGCTCTAAATGCGGTGCGTCGATGCGTAATGTGTGGTCCGCCTCCCCTTCGCGTCCGCGCGTGCACTCGGGCGAGATCACTCCGTCCACCGCCGACCAGATGGCCAGCGTCGGCACAGGTGGCTTCGCCACGACATCCTCTGCAAAGGGCGGATCTTCGACCGTGTGATCGTTGATTGCTTCGTACAATTGCCATGCGCGATTGGCGTGATGATCCCCGGAAAAGGGGCTGGCGACGGTCACTACCATTTGCAGATGATCGGCGCAGCGATGACCCAGCACGCGGGCGTATAATCCGCCCAGACTCCACCCGATCAACAATACCTTCTTGCCGGTAGTCCGATGCAGCGTGGCGATGCGCGTTTCCAGCTTGCGGACCTTGGCCGGATCAGCGCCGGTATTGAGGCCTAGCCGCCAGCCTTCGGGCGCAAATCCGCGCGCTTTCAATGTCCGCCGAAGGAGCGTGGTCGAGATATCGCCAGTTGCAAGGCCGGGTATTACGATCACTGGCCGCCCCTGCCCAATCTGCGCCCCAGGGCGCGGACGGCGCAGTGGATTGACCAGCACACGCGGCACCGCCAGCGCTTCTCGCAGAGTATTGCGAAGCGGGGGCGGAGCGGCGTTGTTATCGGTCAAATCAGTCCCCGGTCAAAATCCGTTCGACCAATTGCTTCACGGTCGGCGTGAAATTGTTCGAATAGAACGGGTCCTGCTTGAACCGATATGCCGAATGGCCAGCAAAGGCGAGATTGTCGTCCGGATCGCCGCCGTGAGCGATATCTTGCAGGGTCTTCTGAATACAGAAACTGCGCGGGTCAGCGAGGCGTCCGGTGGTGAAATTGTCATGGTCTTTCCATGACGAGAAACCGCAATGCGACAGGCAGCCCATGCAATCCTGTTGGTCTTTGCGGATCACTTCGGAACTTTCCGGCGTCACGAACACTACGGTATCGTCCGGCGTTTTGAGCACTTCGGTAAAGCCCTCGGCCATCCACGATTGCGCCTTTCGCTGGTCTCCGGGATGGACCCAGAAATACTTCGCCTTGCCATGGTCTGCGAGAGGTATTGTGCCCTCTTCCTGATCGCGCTTGAAGATCGCAATCTGCCGTTCACTTCGGTGCATCAGATCGTACAGGAAAGGCGTCTTCACCGCGCTGGAATAGAAACCTGTGGGGCTGAATTTGTGCAACAACACATCACCCGGCTCGACCGTACGAAGCATTTCCTTCCACACTTGCGGAATCGGGCTTTCCTCGGTCAGCAGCGGACGCGTGCCGAATTGGAAGGCGATCTTGCCGAGTTCAGGATTGTCGATCCAGTCTTCCCACTCGCGCAGGAACCACACGCCGCCCGCCATAACGATGGCGGTATCTTCGCTCACCCCTTCGGCGCGCATAGTATCGCGCAGCGCCTTTACGCGGGGGTACGGGTCTTGCGGCTCTTTGGGATTCTCGGCGTTGGACAGGCCATTGTGACCGCCCGCCAGCCATGGGTCTTCATAGACCACAGCGGCCATCAATTCGGGCACTTTGGAATAGCTGCGCTTCCACAATGCACGAAAGGCGCGGGCCGAGCTGATAATCGGCAGGTAATGCACATTATGCTTCGCCGCGATTTCAGCCAGCTTGTAAGGCATCCCGGCACCGCAGGTAACGCCAGTAATCATGCCGGGACAATTCTCCAGCACACCTTCCAGAACCTGCTGAGCGCCGCCCATTTCCCAAAGCACGTTGATATTGATCGCGCCCCTGCCACCCGCAATCTCATGAGCGCGCTTCACCTGCTCGGTCGCGCCATCAATGGCGTAGCGGATCAGCTGTTCGTGCCGTTCGCCGCGCGTGGCCTGCGGGTACAATTGGGGAATGGGATTGCCATCGCTGTCATAGCTGTCAGCATTCACCGCACTGACCGTGCCAATGCCGCCCGCCGCCGCCCAAGCGCCCGAGCTTGAATGGTTCGTGGCCGAAACACCTTTGCCACCTTCGATCAGCGGCCACACTTCGCGGCCACCATAAGAAATGGGTTTAAGACCCTTGAACGTCATTATCTTCCCCGGAGGAGGAGCCGTCATCAGTGATGGAAAGCTCGTTGATATCTTCACCCGGCTGAACGCAGGGCTCTATGTCACGTGGATCGGGCCTCTCGCCCGCCACTTCGAATTGTGCGTAATACCCGGCAATCTGCGGTTTGCGCACGAATTCGACAAGCCGATAGCCGACCCGCTCAAATTCGCAAAACAGAAGCTGGGGATTGATGCCGTGCTGGTCCGCCGGGCGGTCAACATCGACCACGATTACTTGCCCGCCCTCACGCAAGGCTGGACGCATTCGCCAGATGAAGGCGTAAGGTTCTGTGATCTCATGATACATATGGACCATGAAAATACGGTCGAAACTGTCCGGCGGCAGGCCCGGATCATCGAACCCTCCGCGCGCGACCGAGACATTGTCCAGCCTGTCACGCTCCACCCGGCTGCCGAGGCGGCGCAGCACCGCATCGTCAATATCCTGCGCCAGCACGCGGCCATCCTCGCCCACCCGCGCGGCGAGGCGAACGGTGTAATAGCCCTCGCCCGCTCCAATATCGGCGACCGTCATGCCTTCGGTAATCGCGGCCTGATCCATAACCGTTTCGGCTTCACGCCGATCATCGCGGATCTGCTCGGTCGAGAAACTATTCCCGCTGAGATCGGAGACCGGTCGATACGGACGCGGGAAATCCTGGCTGGTGACCGGACGGTCATCCTCCGCCACATCACACGACACCAGCGCAGCGCACGCAGCAATGCCCGTCAGTGTTCTGAATGCTGACCCTCTGTTCATGAGAGAGCCTCTAGCGCTCTGCGATGCGAAGGCAAAGGGGGTTATGGCGATGGTTCACGAGTGAGATCAAGGCGCCGGGCGAGGCAGATTGCGTCCGTTGACACTTGCTCCTCGATCAATTCGGTGCCCATCAGGGCAAAACCGACCGCTCGATGAAGATCGGCCGGGCATTGCCGTACCAGTCGATGCAGGCGGCCTCGCAGGAATAGCCAGTGGCTGTTTCGTCTGAACCTTCACCCGGCGTAATTCGTTCAAGCTCGACCATCTGACCTGCAGGGGCAAAGCGTCTCTTTTCAAAAGTTCGATGCTGGCAAGCAGCCGAAGCGCGCCCTACTCCGCATCCTCCACATCGACTTTCTCGCCCGTCACGCGCTGCGCCAGAGCGGCGGCGATGAAGTCGTCGAGGTCGCCGTCGAGCACGTCGTCGGGTGTGGGGCTGGTTACGCCGGTGCGCAGGTCTTTCACCATCTGATACGGCTGGAGGACATAGGAACGGATCTGGTGACCCCACCCGATCTCGGTCTTTTCCTGATACTCGCCCGCTGCTGCCGCCTCACGCTCGGCCATCTCACGTTCGAACAGGCGCGCTTTGAGCATGTTCATCGCAGTGGCGCGGTTCTTGTGCTGGCTGCGGTCGTTCTGGCTGGCGACGACGATCCCGGTGGGTTGGTGCGTGATGCGCACGGCGGAATCGGTCGTGTTCACGTGCTGCCCGCCCGCGCCTGATGCGCGGTAGGTGTCGATCTTCAGATCGCCCTCGTTGATCTCGATATTGATGTCG
>DFBR01000141.1:0-7789 GCA_002367375.1 Erythrobacter sp. UBA3075
CGCCCGGTGCTGTCCTTTGCCGGCACGGCGGCACTGGCCCGGCAGGCAGAGCGCGGCGCGCCGGCTGATATTATCATCTCCGCGGACGCCCAATGGATGGATTGGCTGGAGGAGCACGCCCTCGTAGACTCCGCAACAATGCGAGTGCTGGTAGGCAATGAACTTGTTCTGGTCGCGGCAAGCTCTGCCGATGTCGATGGCTCTATCATCGAGAAGTTGCAGGCGATCGGCGAGGGCAGACTGGCGATGGGTGACCCGCAATCGGTCCCGGTTGGCCGCTATGCGCGCGCAGCACTGGAGCGCATGGGGCTGTGGGACGGTGTGAAGGCCCGCATTGTGCCGACTGAAAATGTCCGCGCTGCGCTCGCGCTGGTAGAGGCCGGAGAAGCGCGTTTCGGGATTGTCTACCAGACAGATGCGCGCGCGTCTGACCGCGTGTACCCAATTGCCACCTTCGATTTTCGCGATACGCCGGAAATCGTTTATCCTGGCGCCCGGCTGTCAGCTGCGCGGCACCCACAAACCGATGCATTTCTGGCTTTCCTGTCCAGCCCCGCAGCACAGGATATCTATTCCGATCTGGGGTTCATCGCATATGAGAGCGCGCCATGATCCTCTCCGCAGCAGAATGGGCCGTGATTGCCCTGTCCTTGCGCGTCAGCCTGCTCGCCGTGCTGGTGACTTTGCCGATTGCCTATGCACTGGCATGGCTGATCGCGCGGCGGCGTTTCCCGGGACGGATGCTGCTCGATGCAGCGATCCATTTGCCACTTGTCCTGCCCCCCGTGGTGACTGGCTGGCTGCTCCTGATTGTGCTTGGTCGCAATGGGCCGGTGGGATCTTGGCTGGAGGCGACATTTGGCATCACGCTGGTGTTCAACTGGCTCGGCGCGGCGGTGGCGGCGGCGGTGATGGCCCTGCCGCTGATGGTGCGCGCCATGCGATTGTCGATAGAGGCGGTCGACCGGCGATTGGTAGGCGCAGCCCGCACACTCGGCGCATCGCCGTTCAAGGCGTTCCTCACGATCACATTGCCGCTCAGCCTGCCCGGAATTGCCGCCGGGGCCGTGCTGGGATTTGCTCGTTCGCTCGGTGAATTCGGCGCAACGATTACCTTTGCCGCCAATATCGAAGGCCAGACGCGCACGCTGCCTTTGGCCATCTACAGCGGGCTGCAAATGCCGGGTAATGAGGACGCGGTGGCGCGTTTGGCGGTGATTGCAATCATCCTTTCGCTCGGCGCGCTGATGGTGTCCGAATGGTTGGTCCGGCGTTCTCAAGGGAGCCGCGCGCATGTCCTTTGATATCGATCTACAACTGGTTGTGGGCGAGACGCGGATCGCTTGTGCGTTCAATTCTTCCGCAAAGCTGACTGCGCTGGTCGGCCCTTCGGGTGCAGGCAAGACGAGCGTTCTCAATGCTATTGCAGGCTTGCTCAAACCCGCTTCTGGGCGTGCCGCGGTGGCGGGCGATGTGCTGTTCGACAGCGCCAATGCAATCGATCTGCCACCAGAGGAACGCCGCGCAGGCTATGTGTTTCAGGATGCTCGCCTGTTCCCGCATCAGCGCGTCGAGGCGAACCTTGCCTATGGCGAAAAGCTGACCACTGCCGCTGACCGCTGGATTACGCGTGGTGAAGTTGTCGAACTGCTCGAAATTGGTGATTTGCTGGGACGTTGGCCTGCCACGCTTTCAGGCGGCGAGACGCGGCGGGTCGCCATCGGCCGCGCGCTTTTGTCAGCCCCGGGTTTCCTGTTGCTCGACGAACCGCTCGCCTCGCTCGACGCCGTCCGCACGGAACGGCTCGCGCTGCTGATCGAGCGCATTCGGGATGAGCTGGCAATCCCGATCTTGCTGGTCAGCCATTCTGCTAGTGAGGTGGAACGGCTTGCCGAACAGGTTGTGGAGCTTGACGGCCCAACCTCCAACGCGACACAAGGTCGATCCAGAGACCGAAAGTTGAAATTTTGAACGACGCAACTGTTTACGATCTGCTTGTCATTGGTGGCGGTATCAACGGGGCCGGCATCGCGCGCGATGCTGCCGGACGCGGTGCGAAGGTGCTGCTGGTTGAGAAGGACGACTTTGCTCAGCACACTTCCTCTTCCAGCACAAAGCTGGTGCATGGCGGGCTGCGCTATCTTGAACATTACGAATTCCGGCTGGTGCGCGAAAGCCTGATCGAGCGCGAGCGGCTGCTGGCCATCGCGCCGCATATCATCTGGCCGCTGCGCTTTGTCTTGCCGCATGATGCAGGGCTGCGGCCCAAATGGATGCTGCGCCTTGGCCTTTTTCTCTACGATCACATTGGCGGCCGAAAATTGCTGCCCGGTTCGCGCACGATAAATCTGCGCGAGCCGCCGCATGACGCGGTGCTGGAGGATCGTCTGACGAGCGGCTTTGAATATTCGGATTGCTGGGTGGAGGATGCCCGGCTTGTCGTGCTCAATTGCATGGACGCCAAGGAACGCGGCGCCGATATTCGCAGCCATACCGAATGCACCGGGCTGGAGCGCAAAGCGGATCGCTGGATTGCGACCCTGCACACGGGTTCCGGCACGCAGCAGGTCGAGGCGCGCACTGTCGTCAACGCGGCGGGACCGTGGGTGGACGCGGTGCTTGGGAAAGCCAATCCGGGCAAGGCGCATGGCAATCTGCGGCTCGTCAAGGGCAGCCATTTGATCTTCAAGCGGCTGTTTGACGGCGACCACGCCTATATCTTCCAGAACAAGGACAATCGCATCGTATTCGCGATTCCCTATGAGCGCGATTTCACGCTTGTGGGCACAACCGATGTCTCCTTCTCAGGCGATCCCACCGGGATTGAAATCTCGGATGAAGAATCGACCTATATTTGCGATGCGATCAACGAATATCTGCGCCGCGATGTCACGCCCGATGATGCGGTGTGGAGCTATTCCGGGGTGCGCCCGCTGTATGACGACAAGTCCTCGAGCGATTCCACCGTTACGCGCGACTATGTGTTCGAATTGGACAAGCATGGCGGCGCCCCGATCCTGTCGATCTTCGGCGGCAAGATCACGACCTATCGCAAGCTGGCCGAACACGCTTTGGCCAAGCTGGGCACATTCGGTGGACAAGGCTGGACGGCGGATGAGGCATTGCCGGGCGGCGATATCAATCCCGAGCAATTCGATCGCTTCGTTGCCGAGGCGTGCAAACGCTACCCATGGTTCCCTCCGGCAGGCGTGCTGCGGTTGGCGCGCGCCTACGGGACGCGACTGGATCGCGTGTTCGGGTCGGCAAAGAGCCTTGCCGATCTGGGCGCGCATATGGGCGGCGATCTCTACGCCGCGGAATTGGAATATCTTGTGCGCGAGGAATTCGTGACCGAGGCGGATGACGCGCTTTGGCGGCGTAGCAAGCTGGGTCTGCATTTGAATGACGCCGAACGCGCCAATGTGAGCGATTGGTTCACGGCAGGCGAATTCACCGATTAGGTGCAACATGCGCTAAGCGAGGTGGCTGATCGCTTTGGCCGCTCGCTTACAGCCAGCGCCGCACGCTTCGCTTGTAGGCCCGATATTCATCGCCAAACATCGCTTCCAGCCGTTCCTCTTCGGGCTTGATCTGGAAATGCGTGATGTAGGCGACAAAGCCTGCCAGCACCAAGATATTGGCAGGCGCGCCAAGCAGCACAGCGATCCCGGTCAGGATCAGCAGCATTCCCAGATACATGGGGTTGCGTGTGAAGCGATACAGGCCGCCCGATACCAGTCGCGAGGTTTTCTCCGGCGCGAGCGGGGTCACGGTCGTCTTGGCTTTGACAAATGCGAAGACCGATACGCCATCCAGCGCAAGGCCAATCGCCATCAGCGCATAGGCGACGATGGCTTGCAGCGGGAATGCGACATGCCACCCGCCGAGGTAATTGCTTACCGCCCACATAATCGCGGCGCCGGTCAGTGCGACCAGTGGAGGCGGAACAAGAAGTTTCATTGGGTCAGATCAGCCCCCTCGCCAGATAATGATCGACCGGCGGTGGCGGTTCGCCTGTGTCCTTGGACGCTTCGGCAAAGGCGCGGTCTTGCGACAAGTAGACCTTGCCGTTCAGTTCATCAAGGAAGTGGGCGTGTTTCAGACGATCCACGACCGGGCCTTTCACTTCGGAAAGGTGCAGGCCAATACTGCCATCGCCCAGTCGGTGATTGATCGCTTCAAGGCTTTCGAGACCCGATGCGTCCACTTCGTTCACTGCGCTGCACATCAGGATAACGTGGCGCACAGCGGGGCGGTCCGCGACCTCCTCCAGCACGAATTCTTCCAGCCAGCGCGCGTTGAGATGGGTCAGCGCTTCATCGACGCGGATCGAGAGGACGTGCGGCACGGCGAATACAGCGAGCCGAGCATTACAGGCCAATTGTCGCCGCCTGCCTGCACGCCGAGAATGTGCTTCAATTGGCTCGTGGCAATCAGGATGCGCGATGCGGTGATGAAGCCGCTGATGCTGTCATCAGTGAAATCACCGCAACCAGCCGAACGGCCTCTCACTCGCAAGCGTCGAATTTCACTACTGAAAGCTATGGTGCCGCTTAGAGGATTCGAACCTCTGACCCCATCATTACGAATGATGTGCTCTACCAACTGAGCTAAAGCGGCGTCCATCGGCCCCTTAGGCAAGCATGATTGCGCTCGCAATACGCTTGATGCCAAGGGAATGGAGGCCCGAGCCGGAATCGAACCGGCGTGCAAGGATTTGCAATCCTCTGCGTAACCACTCCGCCATCGGGCCGGAAGGCGCGCCACCTAACCCAGCACGCGCGCGGGCGCAATGCCCTTCATTATCATTGGCGCAAAACCGATACGCGCCACGTGCTGAATACCGTCTTAGGCAATAGAATGATTACCGGGTAAACGGCTTCTCAATAGACTGGCGATATCGCGTATCTGGGCCCGATCGAATTTGGAATGAAAGGACAGGCATGGTTTCGCTCGCCGCGCAGGGAAAAGACGTCTTGCGGATCAAATGCCGCTCCCGCCGCGGAATGAGCGCGGATCTGGAAGTGCTCGATATTTCCATCGGCGGAGCCATGGTGGAAGCACGCGGCTGGAGCGCGTCTCCGGGTGAGCGTGTGCTGGTGACTTTGCCCGGTCTATCGGCGCAACCTTCTGAACTCGTCTGGATCGAAGATGGCCGCGCAGGAATCGCGTTTGAGCAGCCGCTCCACGAAACCGTGTTCGACAAGTTCGATGCCATGGTGGTGCGCCCTCAATAGCGCGCCTATTAGTCCGATGGCCCGATCAGTCTGAGGGGCCCGTCAGTCTGAAGGCTCTGTCACCCACCCAATATCCCGCAGATAGGCATCTAACGCATCGCCTTCTACCGCTGTGCTGCCAAGCATGAAGGGCGTGCTTTCGGAGAGCATATATCCCCCCTTCGGCGCGGTCGCGACCAGCCCTCCGCAGCCCGCCTCCGCCAGCTTGGAGCGCAGCCGGGAGACGTGGACTTCAACGCTGTTGGTCTCTGGCTCATGATTGATGCGCCAGACATCCTTTAGCAATTGCTTGCGCGTGACGCGTTCCCCGGGCGTATCCGCCAGCCGCCAGATCACACCGAATTCGCGCGGATGCAGGCCAAGCCAGCGGGCTCCATGCCGGGCATCGCGGTGGAACAAATCGAGCGTCAACGGGCCGCAGGTGCGCCACCGTGGCAGCATCCCGAACATATCGCTGACCCGCAATGCGCGCGCCTGCAGTTCGTGACCGTCAGTTATGGCGGGCAGGGCTTCCGCACAGCCCATGGTCAGCAATTGCGCCCGTTCAGCTGGGTCTTCCACGCCCAGCATGATCAGCCGCCAAGCGGGTCGATCAGCCTCAGCCAAGGCAATGCGATGCTGCATGGAAAGGCCGCGCGTATCGCACACCAGCACATGGCGGCATTCGGCTCGGCAGCCGCCAATGCCATGGCATAGCGACCAACCATGCCCGCGCAGATCCCACATTGCAGGTGGCTCTGGTCCATCAGCTATCCAGCCGAAAAATGGCAATCTGCTGCTCCGATAACCCTGTTGCGGACACGTCAGCCTGTTCGGCGACCATGCGCAAGTGCGGAATGCCCCGCGCCCTGTTTTGCGGTGACATTTCCCGCGCGCCTGAACGCGTTCAGGCCGACGGTGTGTTGATCCCCATGCTTTGCAGATAGCGCTTCACATTGCGTGCCGCCTGACGCAGCCGTTGTTCATTCTCGACCATGGCGATACGCACAAAGCCCTCGCCATCTTCGCCATAGCCAACGCCAGGTGCCACCGCGACTTCGGCCTGGGTTAGCAATTGCTTGGAGAATTCCAGGCTGCCCATGTCTTTCAGCCCGGGCGGCAGCGGAGCCCATGCGAACATGCTGGCGGGCGGCGGCGGAATATCCCATCCGGCGCGCCCGAATGATTCCACCATCACATCACGCCGCTTGTGATACATCTCGCGGTTGGTTTCGACGTAATCCTGCGGCCCGTTGAGTGCCGCGCAGGCGGCGGCCTGAATGGGCGTGAAGGCTCCATAATCGATATAGCTCTTCACCCGCGTCAGCGCGGAGATCAGCGTGCGATTGCCCACTGCAAAGCCCATCCGCCAACCGGCCATGCCATAGGTCTTGGAAAGGCTGGTGAATTCAATCGCGACATCCTTTGCCCCCTTGGCTTGCAAGATCGAAGGTGTCGGCTTGCCGTCGTAATACAGCTCCGAATAGGCAAGGTCGGACAGGATCCACATCTTGTGGAACTTGGCCCAGTCGACCAGCCGCTCATAAAATTCCAGATCGACAACTTCGGCGGTCGGGTTGGACGGGAAATTGACGACCAGCACAGTTGGGCGCGGGACGGTGAATGTGACAGCCTGTTCCAGCGCTTTCCAATAGTCCTCATCAGGCGTGGTCGGGACAGCGCGGATCGAGGCACCGGCAATGATGAAGCCGAATGTATGGATCGGGTAGCTGGGGTTGGGCGCCAGAATCGTGTCGCCGGGTGCGGTAATCGCGGTGGCGAGGCTGGCGAGCCCCTCTTTGGAGCCAAGGGTGACGATAACTTCGCTCTCGGGATCGAGCTCCACTCCGAAGCGGCGTTCGTAATAATCGGCCTGAGCCTTGCGCAGGCCCGGAATGCCCTTGGACTGCGAATAGCCGTGTGCATCGGGCTTCTGCGCCACTTCGCACAGTTTCTCGATCACATGCGCCGGTGGCGGCTGGTCAGGATTGCCCATGCCAAGGTCGATGATGTCGCGACCTTCCGCGCGCGCTGCCGCTCGCATCGCGTTGACTTCGGCGATGACATAGGGAGGTAGGCGCTTGATGCGGTAAAAGTCGTTATCCATTTCAGCCTTCAAGAAGATGCTTGCGTAACATGCGCATCAATGGCGCAAAGCCGCAGGCAGCGCAACGCGCAGTATTCGCCATAATCTCTGCATATGTATGCTGCTCCCATTCATGCAGAATTTCAGTATAATGGCCCGATGAGCGACAAAACCAACAGTCCGCAGGACCCTGCCGACATCTTCACCGAGATGCTGCGTATGCAGGGAGAAGCCGCACGGCAGATGATGCAGACAGTTGCCCCCGGCTCGGAGACTGGCGCGCCCGACACAGGCACGATCGACGAAATGGGCAAGGCCATGGTCGAATTTCAGGAGAATTGGTTGCAGTTCTGGCTGCCCGATGACCAGCGACCTGCGCCGATGCTGGCCGACCCGGCGGCATGGATGGACGCAATGAAGCAGTGGTCTGCCACGGTGCCAATGCTCGATCCGGCCGAGCAGCAGAAGCTGTGGGCGGAGAATTTTG
>DFBR01000141.1:7909-9631 GCA_002367375.1 Erythrobacter sp. UBA3075
CTGTCCGATGAAGATCGCAAGAATTTGCGCTTTGCCACGCAGAATGTGCTCGATGCGATGAGCCCTGCTAACTTCCCGCTGGTCAATCCGGTGGTTCTTGAGCGCACGATGGAAACCGGCGGCGACAATCTGATGCGCGGGCTGGAGCGGCTGTCGAGCGATCTGGAAAAGGGTCAGCTGACACATACCGACACAAGCCAGTTTGAAATTGGCGAAAACATCGCCGCGACGCCGGGCAAGGTGATTTACGAAACCGAGCTGTTCCAGCTTATCCAATATGCGCCAACCACGCCCGAAGTTATGGCCACGCCGCTGGTGATCTTCCCGCCGTGGATCAATCGCTTCTACATTCTCGACCTCAATGCCAAGAAGAGCTTTGTGCGCTGGGCCGTGGCGCAGGGCCTGACCGTGGTGATGGTGAGCTGGCGCTCTGCCGATGAAAGCCTGACGCATATCGACTGGGACAGTTATTTTCAGGCCCAGATCGAAGCCATTGATGTGGTGCGTGAGCGGCTGAAAGTGCCGAGCGTTCACACGATCGGCTATTGCGTGGCGGGGACGACACTGGCGGGGACGCTGGCCGTGCTTGCCGAGCGTGGGGAAGCCGATAAGGTCAAAAGCGCGACATTCTTCACCGCGCAGGTCGATTTCCAGCATGCGGGCGAACTCAAACTGTTTATCGATGACGGGAAGCTGCAACTCATCCGTCAAGCGTCGAAGGGCGGATATCTGGACGGGCGCTATCTGGCAGCCGCTTTCAATATGCTGCGCGGCAACGATCTGATCTGGAATTACGTGGTCAATCATTACCTGCTGGGCGAAGATTATCCGGCGTTCGATCTTTTGTTCTGGAATGGTGATGTCACCAATCTGCCTGCCAAATGGCACGAAGCCTATCTGCGCGACCTCTATCGCGACAATCTGTTGGTCGAGCCGGGCGCGCTGAGCGCGGATGGCACGCCGATTGATCTGACCAAGGTTGCAACGCCCAGCTATGTGCAGGCAGGCCGGGAAGACCATATCGCTCCGCCCGAGAGCGTGTGGAAAATCACCGAGCTTTTCTCCGGTCCGATCCGCTTTGTCTTGGCGGGCAGCGGGCACATCGCCGGTGTCGTCAATCCGCCCGAAGCGAACAAGTACCAGTATTGGACCAATGCGGGTGCCAGCGATTCGCTCGACAGCTTCGTGGACGGCGCGACAGAGCATCCGGGTAGCTGGTGGCCGGATTGGCTCGATTGGATCGAGGGACACGATCCCAAGCGTCTGAAAGCTACCGGCGTGCGCAAGCCCGGAAGCAAGGCAAATCCCGCCATAGAGGACGCTCCGGGGCGCTATGTGAAGATGCGCTAGAAAACTGCGCTGGACGTCCTAAACTATTGCAATTATTGCGCTCCGAGCACTTTTGTGCACTGCAACATTTTTCTTGACTTCGCACTTGCAAAACATTAAATTGTGCACTGCAACAAAAGGTCGCAGTAGGGCGACCCGCGAAAGTGAGGAAACATGGCCCAGTCAGTAACTGAGACCACGTCCAAGACTGAAGGAGCTGCTGCGAAGGCCTATGCTGAAGCCGCTGCTGAAGTGAAGCCCGCCAAAGCAAAGCCTTTGGTCGACTCGCTGAAGGCTGACGCCGCTGAGAACACCGCAGCCAAGGTGACCGCCAAGGAAGCCGCTCCCAAAGCTGCTGTGAAGGCTCCGGCGAAGAAGCCCGCCGCCAAGAAG
>DFBR01000141.1:9676-10273 GCA_002367375.1 Erythrobacter sp. UBA3075
GTGGCGGCGAAGAAGGTTGCCAAGCCTGTCGCCAAGAAAGCAGCCCCCACCAAGCCTGCCGCCAAGACCGTTTCCAAGATTGTGAAGAAGGCCTTGGCACCCAAATCGAAATCTACTGTTACCCAACTCAAGGAAAAAATCATGGCCAGCAAGACCACCGACTACACCAATGTGATGACCGACACGATGACCGATGCGGTCAACGAATTGCAGACGCGTGCCCAGTCCGCTTACGACAAGAGCGCCGAAGCAATGACCGAAGCGACTGAATTCGCCAAGAGCAACGTCGAAGCTGTCGTTGAAAGCGGCAAGCTGTTTGCTGAAGGCGTCCAGAACCTCGGCCAGACCTATGCCGATGAAGCTAAGAGCGCCTACGAAACCGCAACTGCGGACATCAAGGAAATGGCTTCGATCAAGAGCCCGACCGAACTGTTCCAGTTGCAGGGCAACATCCTTCGTCGCAACTTCGACATGATGATGTCGACCGCTTCGAAGAGCAGCGACGCTGCCATGAAGCTGGCCAACGAAGCCGTTGCCCCGATCTCGGGCCGCGTCAACGTGGCTGCAGAGAAGCTGTCGAAGGTCGCCTAAGCGACA
>DFBR01000141.1:10318-20187 GCA_002367375.1 Erythrobacter sp. UBA3075
TCCGGCCCTTTGCATTTGTGGCTGCTTCGCTACTGGCATTGCGAGCATTCTCGCGCCTTTCGTTAACGAAAGACCAAAGCACCCCTTGCAGGTTTCGCGATTGATACGATATTCGCCGCTGCTCATGATCCAAATCCGCTCTACCGATTCTGCCCTGCCATGGGCTGTTACCCCAACCGCTGCTGGCGAAGGCGAAGGTGGGGGCGATACGGATGAGCCGGGCACTGGCGGGGATGAGGGCGATGGCCAGATCGGCATTGCGACGCAAACGCGCACCAAATCGAAAAAGCCGAGCCAATACAAGGTTCTGATGCTGAACGATGATTACACGCCGATGGAATTCGTCGTACTCGTGCTCAAGCGTTTCTTCCGCATGGATATGGAACAGGCCACCCGCGTGATGCTGCATGTTCACCAGCGCGGCGTGGGCGTGTGCGGCATTTTTCCGTATGAAGTGGCTGAAACGAAGGTCAATCAGGTGATGGATTTCGCCCGAGAGAACCAGCACCCGCTGCAATGCACGCTTGAAAAAGCCTGACTGGGGCTTCAGTGATCTCGAACGGGGCTGACCCGCAGTCAAATTGCCGCTAAGGCCTGCTTAGCAGCAGCAAAGAGACGCATTTTGTCCCGCTTCATTACCGCCTCAGACCGCTATATCTTCCGGCTCACTGTCGTTCCGATGATCGGTGTGTTCGTGCTCGCGGCCAGCCTGTTGATGCTGGAGAAAATGCTGCGCTTGTTTGAATTTGTCAGCATGGAAGGCGGCCCGGTCGGTGTCGTTTTTGAAATGCTGCTCAATCTCATTCCCGAATATGCTGGGCTGGCGATCCCGCTCGGGCTGATGCTGGGCGTGTTGTTTGCCTTTCGCAAACTGGCGATGTCGAGCGAACTTGATGTGATGCGTGCAGTGGGCCTGTCATATACGCGTCTGCTGCGCGTGCCCTTTCTCATCACCTTTGGCCTGATGGCGCTCAACTTCGCGATTGTCGGATTTATCCAGCCGCAGGCGCGCTTTGCCTATGAGGAAATGGAATATGAGCTGCGCTCCGGCGCGCTTGGTGCATCGATCAAGGTGGGCGAATTCAACACCATTGAAGACCGCATGGCGCTGCGCATCGAAGGCAGCGAAGATGATGGGCGAGAGCTGCGCGGGATTTTCGCGCGGTTGGCGGATGATGATGGGCAAGTGCTGTCGATCACCGCGCGCGAGGGGCGTTTCCTTGCCAATCGGGAAGACCGCAACACTATCGTTCTGCGCTTGATGGATGGGACTATCGTGCATGATGTGGCCGATGGAACGCCGCGTGTGCTCAGCTTCAGTCAGCACGATTTGCCGATCGACTTGCCCGCGCTGCAGGACTTCCGCGAACGCGGCGAGGATGAGCGTGAATATGTGCTGCCCGAACTGCTCGAAATCGGCTGGAGCCCGCAGAGCACTGAGATCGAGCGGGCGGGGAGCCTCGCCAATTTCAACTATCGCATGGTCGAGGTTGTGATGATGATCATGCTGCCATTCCTCGCGGTGGCGCTGGCGATCCCGCCCAAACGGTCGACCAGTGCATTGGGCGTGTTCCTCTCCATCGTGATCGTGGTCGCCTATCACAAGGTCAATCAATATGGCGCGGAGGTTGCGGCGATCGGTCAGCTCGATCCATTCCTGGCCCTGTGGGGGCCGTTTGCCGTGCTCTTCGCGATGATTGCGTGGATGTATTATCAGGTCGCCTTTGTCCCTGGCGGGCAGGCCATCGGCTTCCTTGAAACCTTCTACGCCAAGATCGGTCGCCTCATCGGGCGCATCTTTGGTCGCAACCGCTTGAAAGGCGTGGTTCCAGACGGCGAATTTGGGGAACAACACGACGAACAGGAGCAGGCGCTGGACGAAGCCTTGCACGGGGTGCGCGGTGCTGCTTGATTTCTTCCCCTCGCGCCGCCTGACGCTCTATCTCGCCAAGACCTTCGCGCTGCGCATCATTGCGGTGCTGGCGATGTTGGTACTGGTGCTGCTGATGCTGGATCTGCTGGGCAAGACCGGGGACATCCTTGCCGTGGAAGGCAATGGCGATGCGGAAATCTGGAAATATGCCTCGCTGCGCGCACCGCAGCTGGCGGCACGGTTCCTGCCCTACTCCGTGTTGCTGGCAACGATCATCACACTGGCCGGACTGAACCAGAATTCAGAAGTGATCGCGATGAAGGCCGCAGGGCTATCTGCTCATCAGATCCTCGCGCCGCTATTGCTGAGCGGGCTGGTGGTGTCCGTTATTTCCTTTGCCTTCAATGAACGCGTCGTGGTTCGCGCAAATGCCACGTTGTCGGTGTGGGAAAATGTCGATTACGCGCAGATTCCCGATGACCCTGCGGCGCGTGGCAATGTCTATTTTAACGACGGGCGCGACGTGTTGATGGCCGTGAGCGCATCGGGCAGCGGCGAGCAGACCGTGTTCACCGATGTCACTTTTTATGAGCGGGACGACAATGGCATGATCGTGCGCCAGATCAGCGCAGATTCAGCCGCCTTCGCCGATCCCGGTTGGCAATTGCAGAACGCAAGTGCCTTTGCTGTTGCCAGCGCGCAGACGCAGGAGCTGGGCGAAGTGACTGTCGCGCCGGGCGTAACTTTGGGTCAGGTGGAGCTGGGCCGCGTCAATCCCGATGCCGAGACACTGTCGCAATTGTCGCGCAGCATTGCCGCGTTGCAATCCTCGGGCCGCCGGACGAGCGAGCTGGAAGCCAAATGGTGGCACAAGATCTCAGGTCCGCTGTCCGCCATGCTGATGCCCTTGCTGGGCGCAGTGGCGGGCTTTGGTCTAGCGCGGTCGGGCAATCTGTTCGTCCGCGCGATTATCGGGATGGCGCTGGGCTTTGCCTATTTCGTGGTCGACAATGCCGCGCTGGCGATGGGCAGTTTCGGCGGATACCCGCCATTGCTCGCCGCCTGGGCGCCGTTCTTTCTGTTCCTGCTGGTGGGTGAGACTGTGCTTATCCGGACTGAGGAATAGGCGCGCTCGCCGCCACAGGCCGAGCGTCGCTCTTAATCAGCCGTATCGCGCTGCCCCATCGTGCTTTTCGCGATCCGGCCAACCAGCGGCCACATGCCCGGATGGCTCGCTTCGTCGAAAGTGGAACCGTCTCCCAGATGCGCGCTGATGCGCTGATGCGCTTCGTGCAATGAGTGATAAGGCAGCGACGGGACGAGGTGATGCAAAGCGTGATAGCGCAGGCCCACTGGCGCCCAAATCGCCGCCACGGTGCGCGGGACATTCACGCTGTCGAGATATTGTGCCGTTACCGTCATCGCTTGGCCATCATTTTCCCACAAATGCGCAACCAGCGTGCGCAATTGGTTGAACACCGCGACAGCGCCAGTGATGATCATCGCTACCAGCAACGGCTTCCAGCCAAGCCAGAACGGCGTGGTCATAAGGAAGATCGCCCAGATGCTCGCGCCGGTCTGCTGGAACAGATACCAGCTGCGCTCCTTGTCTTCAGGCGGACGGCGGCGGAATTCGGGATTGATGGCGAGAGTAGAGAACCGCTCCCACGCAAAGCGGCGTAGCGGCGGAATGACCAGTCCCAAAGGCGCGAGAATACCCCAGCGCAGGACCAGTGCAACAGGCGCCAGCGCAGCGACAAGTACAAATGCAGGAAGGCTCCACGGCTTCATCAGCGCGAGCGGCATATATTCCGGATCCTCGATAGTGCCATAGCGCGTGCGCGTGTGGTGGATGCGGTGGGCGCTGTCATACATCAGGCTGGGAGTGAGCATGGGAATGCCCACCAGCAGGTTCCACGCGGTGCGAAAGCCGGGCAGGGCGTCGCGGTGCAGATGGCTGATTTCGTGAATGAACAGCAATGCGCGGTATAGCGCGAACACAGCCACCAGACCGCTCAGCACAGCCAGCCAGAGCGGTTCCAGCAGGATCGCACCTGCCAGTGCGCCATAACCGACAATTGTGCTCAGCAGCATGTCCGGCCAGTAGATTTCGGGACGCGCCGTGTTGATATCGCGCGTCAGTTCAACCGCAGCACGAAGCATGGCTTTGTCGTCAGGAATCTGTGCATGCACACGGCGCTTGCCGGCGGCAGGGCCGGTGCCAGAATCTTCAGGTAGGGTCGTCGCACTCATCGCGATGAAAACTCTTTAAACTGTCCAGTGTGGCGGCGGGTCCGCAGTGATCCGTGGCCAATAGCGCAATTCGCGCGCGCTTGACATACCGCCTCAAGCACAAGCAGGGCTGCTGTCACATGAACAACGCACCTTGGACACACAGGCGGGGACCGTGAGCAGCAAAATAGATATCGCACCCGTAACCGGCAAGGGCGAGCTGAATGCATTTATCGATTGCGCTTATCGACTGAATGCGGACGATCCCAATTGGGTGCCGCCTTTGCGCGCCGATGTGGTCGAATTGCTGACACCGGGGAAGAACCCGTTTCACGAACATGCGAAAGTGCAATTGTTCCTCGCGCGGCGCGGTGGCGAAGTGGTCGGGCGCATCTCTGCTCATTATGACGAACTGGCACTGGCCCAGCCACCCGAACAGGGCATGGGACCAGGCACCGGCAATTGGGGCATGTTCGAAGCTGCGGATGAGGCGGTGGCGCAGGCATTGATCGCACGGGCCGAGGATTGGCTGCGCGAGCAAGGTATGACCTGCGTGCTCGCGCCCATCAGCCTGTCGGTCTGGGAAGAAATCGGTCTGCTGGTCAAAGGACATGACCATCCGCCCATGCTGCTGATGGGGCATAACAAGGCCGAATATGAAGGCTGGGTCGAAGCGCAGGGCTATGCCACCGCCAAGCGCCTGTTTACCTATGAGCTGGATGTGCAGCAGGGCTTTTCGCCGCTGATTCGGCGGATCGTGCGATCGGGAGAGAAATCGAGCAAGATCAACGTCCGGCGAGTCGATACATCGCGCTTTGCCGAAGAAGCGGCGATCTGCATCGATATCCTGAATGATGCGTGGTCAGGCAATTGGGGGTTTGTTCCGTTCACCGAAGCGGAAAAGGCCTATGGCGCAAAGAAGCTGAAGCCGCTCATTCTGGAAGGCGCGAATATGATCGCCGAGGTGGACGGCAAGCCTGCCGCCTTCATGCTCGCCTGGCCCGACATCAATCACCTGCTGAAGGACTTTGATGGCAAACTGCTTCCGTTCAACTGGGCCAAGCTGCTGTGGTGGCTGCGCAATCCGAAAGATGCCGGATTTCGCGTGCCGCTGATGGGCGTGGCGTCGCAATATCAGAATTCGCGGCTCGCCAGCCAGCTTGCCTTCATGATGATCGAGCAGATTCGCCGCTATGCCGTGGATAATCACGGCGCGCAGCGCGGTGAAGTTGGCTGGATTCTGGAAGACAATCAGGGAATGGTTGCCATTGCCGATGCCATCGATTCCGAGGTCAATCGGGAATATCGGATTTACGGCAAGGATTTATGATCGCCGCGCTCGGAAACGCGGTGTCGGGGCCGGGGAACCGCTAGCGTTCACGCGACGTTAGAGGAGCAGACGCAAAGGGCGCGTCAGGAGGGCCTTTTGGTGAAGTCATCGTCAACGAACCGCAAACCAGTGAGGCGGAAGCCTTTGCGCAGGGTTTTGCTTGCGGAAGATGATCCGATCCTTGCGATGGCTCTTGAAGACGCATTTCTGCGTGCCGGGACGGGCGCAGTCGTGATTTGCCAGACCATGCAGGCCACCATGCGGGAGCTGGAACAGCAGAGCCGCTGCGATGCCATCGTCATCGATGTGCATCTGGGCGACCGCGACGACGGCTGGGCTATTGCTGAATTGGTCGATCTGCTTGGCCCGCGCCGCCCGCGCATCGCCTTTTCCACTGCATCGCCGCAGGACATACCATCGGCGATTGCGGAAATGGGCCCGATTTTTGAAAAGCCCTACGACCCCGAATTGCTCGTCAAGGAATTGACCGCAGGCCGCAAGCGTGGCCTGATCGCCCGCCTCTTGGGCTGAATCTCTCCCGCAACTTCGCGATGTGACTGCGTTTGAATTGGTCGGACTTTCCGCACCTTGTCGCTCGTTCTACAAAAAAAGACCTCCGTTCGGGTGAACGGAGGCCTTCGGGATCGTATCACCAGCCGCATGGACGGGAGGGGGGTCTCGGCGGTGATACAAGCTAAATGACCGTCCCAATTTTCAGTTCCCGGAAGCTTCACTATTTTTGATTCTTTTCTTATTGACCGCAATATTCTGTCGAGTTCGCGCAATTCTACATGCGGCAGGACTTGCTGGAACCGAGCGCGCGGCAGGGCGTTCATGATCGTCCAGTTTTTCGGGAAGGGTATATATGTCCATTGGGGCCGAAGTCGCATCACATCTTCCATTTCTCCGTCGCTATGCCCGTGCGTTGACGGGTTCGCAGTCAACCGGCGATGCATTTGTTCAGGCCACACTTGAGGCTGCTTTGGCTGATGATGAGCTGGCGGCTTCGCTGCGCGGCGGGCGCGTGCCGCTTTACACCGCGTTCAACAAGGTGTGGTCGAGCGCCTATTTGGATGTGGCCGATGGTGCTTCGCAGGCTGATGGCCACGAAGCCACTGTGCAGGATCAGCTCAAGCGCGTCACGCCAATGAACCGTCAGGCGTTGCTGCTGACAACGGTCGAAGATTTCTCCGCTGCAAATACGGCGCAGATCATGGGGGTGAAGGAAAGCGACGTCGATAATCTGGTGCAGGAGGCCGTGGCTGAGATTCAGCGTGAAAACACCACCAGCGTGCTAATTATCGAGGACGAACCGCTGATCTCCATGCAATTGGAAGATATCGTCAAATCGCTGGGCCATGAAATTTGCGGCACCGCTGCGACGCGCACTCAGGCGCAGGAAGTTGTCGCGGACAAGATGCCGGGCCTTGTACTCGCCGATATCCAACTCGCCGATGGTTCATCGGGCCTTGATGCGGTGGACGATATTTTGGCGATGGATTCGGTGCCAGTTATCTTCATTACCGCCTATCCCGAGCGCCTGCTGACGGGTGATCGGCCGGAACCGACCTTTCTCATCACCAAGCCATTTCAGGAAGACACGGTGCGCGCGGCAATCAGCCAGGCGCTGTTCTTCGGATCGAACCGACCGCTCGACTGATTGGATCAGCCATTCGGGCCATCGCGGTGCGGGTTCCGCCACAGTACCCACCACGCAATGCCTGCGGCTGCAATCCCGCCGAGCAGATTGGCAGCAAGTTCGGCCATGTAGACGGCTCTGCTGTCGAACATGGCGCGCGCGAACCACGCGATAGGCACCATGACAAGCAGCACACGGGCAATTGACAGAGCGAGCGCATTGGATGCGCGATCGATTGCGTTGAGCGCACCGTTGACCACGATCAGCACGCCAAACCCGGCATAACCCCATACCGAAATCGCGAGATATTGGGTCGTGGCAGAGAGTACTTCCGGTTCCTCGCTGAACAGGCCCGCAAACCACTCGCGCGCCATGAACAGCACGATGGCCGCGCCCAGCCCGTAGGCGATGCAGCATAGCCCTGCCTGCACCAGCGCGCGCCGGGCGCGATCATATTCGCGCGCTCCCCAGTTTTGCCCGACAATCGACCCGATGGAGCCAGACAGTGCCAGCAACGGCACGACAGCAAAGCTCTGTAACCTACCTCCTGCGCCAAACCCGGCGACGACCGCCTGACCTTCCGCCGCCAGAAATGCAGTGAGAACAGCCAGACCGGCCGGATTGATCGAATTGGTGAAGGCCGCAGGTCCAGCCACGCGCGAAATTGCGGTGAGCTGGCTCTTCCAATTGCATCCACGCATGGCGGACGGTGCGACAGGCAGATCGTGCCGTCCCAGCAGCCAAGACGCGAGGATGATCGCCACGGCCCAGCCGCCAATCGTGGCATAGGCCGCGCCCGCCACGCCATATCCGTCGATCCCGAACGCGCCGGTAATCAGCAGCGGGTCAAGGATCCAATTGGCAATCGAATAGATAATCAGCACCGCCGTATTGCTCTTGGCGGCACCTTGCCCGCGCAGCACGCCATTCATGCCCATCATGGTCATCATCAGCGGGAAACCCATTGCATAGGCGGCCATGTATTCGTCAATCAATGGGAGGATCTCGGCGTCGGCCTGCATTAGCACGAACAGCGGCTGGCGGAGCGCATACAGCACCAGGCCAAGGGCAAGGCCCGCAGCAACACCCAGCACTATGCCGAGATTGGCTCGCGCCAGTGCGCGGTCATGGTCGCCTTCGCCCAGCGCGCGGCTTACGACTGAATTGATGCCCACCATCACGCCAACGCCAAGGCTGCCCAGAGCGGTGATGACGGGGAAGATGAAAGAAATCGCGGCCAATTCCGCCGCGCCCAGCTGACCGATGAAATAGGCATCGATAATGCCGACCGATATGATCGCCGCCACGCCGACAATTGCCGGCGCAGTCTGGCGCACCAGATGGCCCGCGATGGAGCCTGTCACCAGCTTGGCGCGGCTGTCCTGATTGTCGCTTGTCTCGGCCATAGGCCCCCGTGCAGGGCGACCGGCATGGCCGCTGGCCAGCCCTAGGGCGGCGTGCTTGGCCGATCAACTGATGATACGATGGTTGATGGTCGCCTGCGTCATACTCGACTTCGTGTGCGGCTTGCGTAAGAGTGGACCGGTTGATCCTAGTCAATACAACAAACGGAAAGCCCCTATGCCCGCAATGACCGTCAACGAACGGCCGGTGCAGTTCGACATGGACCCGGAAACTCCGCTGCTCCACGCCTTGCGCGATGCGGCCAATTTGACGGGTGCGAAATATGGCTGCGGTGTGGGCGATTGTGGTGCCTGCATGGTGCTGGTCGATGGAGAGGCGCTGCGCAGTTGCCTTGTCACCATTGCCGAGGCCGAGGGGCGCTTTATCACCACCATCGAGGGCCTGAGCCGCGATCGCTCGCATCCCGTGCAGCAGGCGCTGGTGGCTGAGCAGGCGATCCAGTGCGGCTTTTGCACGCCGGGCATTGCCATGGCCGGCGCTGCGCTTCTCCGCCGCAATCCCGATCCCAGCGCAGAGGATATTCGTGAGGCGGTGCCGAATTTGTGTCGCTGCGGCGTCTATCCGCGACTGATCGAGGCGATCCAGCGTGCTGGCCGTGTGACGCGTCGCCGTGAAACAATTAGCGCCGCGCCCGCTCCGGGGATTGACCCGGCGGACGCGGCGCGCGCTGTTCCCGCCTTGCGCGGGACGGAGGAGAGGGGGGACTAGGGACCTCCGCAGCGCTCAATTGAGCGGTCAAAACCTCCCGCTGATGGCAAAACGTGCGTTTAGCGGCGCACCGACGCTGGCCTGATGCGTGCTGTGCGAATTGGGGAAATACAGCGTGTCAGTAAGGTTCTCGACATTCACCTGCACGCGCAGATTGTCCGACACATCGAAATATGCCGAGGCATCGATCCGCGTATAGGCGGGCAGGGTGGCGCGGGTCGTCACGCTGTCACCGCCAAGGCCGGTATAGGTCACATTGCCATTGGTGACGAAACTCTCGCCCTGATGCGTCAGGCCAAGGCCAAACCCGAAGCGGTCGCTCACCTGCACCTGATTCCAGATTGAGAATGTGCTTTCGGGCAATTCGCGTGGACGCAGGCCGTCATTGCCAAAGGCATCCACCTGCGCGCCATCCAGGTAGCTATAGCCCGCCGAGACGAACCAGCCTTCGGTGACTTCGCCGCGTAATTGCAGCTCTACGCCCTGAATGCTGGAATCTACCACATCGAGCGTGGCGGGATCATTGTCACTGGGCTGGGGTGAGCTTTGATCGATATCGAAAATTGCTGCCGTCAGACTGAGGCCATCGAGAAAATCCCATTTGATGCCAGCTTCCAGATTGGTGAAAGTGTCAGGCGCCAGCGCATCACTGCTGCCATTGA
>DFBR01000192.1 GCA_002367375.1 Erythrobacter sp. UBA3075
CCCCTCAAGTTCAATCACACAAGGCCCGGTAAGAGCGATCTTGCCGGGTCCGCTATTTCTGGCAGACGGCCAATTACAGGAGCGTAAAGTGTCTGAAGAGCGCAGCGGCGCGGCAATATTGGTCGAAAGCCTCGTGCGGCAGGGTGTCGAATTCGTATTCGGCTATCCCGGCGGCGCGGTACTGCCGATCTATGACGAATTGTTCTCCGATGATCGCATTCGCCACATCCTCGTCCGGCACGAGGCTGGCGCTGCCCACGCGGCAGAAGGCTATGCCCGCTCAACCGGCAAACCCGGCGTTGTGCTTGTCACCTCTGGCCCCGGTGCAACCAACGCGATCACCGGCATTGCCGATGCCTTTATGGACTCGATCCCGATGGTGGTCATCACCGGGCAGGTGCCGACAACTCTGATCGGCACCGATGCCTTCCAGGAAGCCGACACGGTTGGTCTGACGCGGCACTGCTCGAAGCATAATTACCTTGTCAAAGACCCTGAAGACCTTGCAGCAACTGTCGAAGAAGCCTTTGAAATTGCATTGTCTGGGCGCCCCGGTCCGGTGGTCATCGATATCCCGAAGAACGTGCAGATCGCGACTGCCAGGCTGGCCGATGGCGCGGCAGAGCGGCGCAAGCGCTATACTCCGCGCACCGTGGCCGCGGCGGACGAGATTGCTGAAGCGGTGGAAATGATCGCCAACGCCGAACGTCCTGTGTTCTATACTGGCGGCGGGGTCATCAATTCCGGCCCGCAAGCGAGCGAATCGTTGCGCCAATTCCAGCAATTGCTCAGCGCCCCGCTCACCTCCACCCTGATGGGACTAGGTGCATTCCCTGCCGATCATCCCGACTGGCTTGGAATGCTGGGGATGCACGGCACTTACGAAGCCAACATGGCGATGAACCAGTGCGACGTGATGATCTGCATCGGCGCGCGTTTCGATGACCGGGTGACCGGGCGGCTTGATGCCTTCGCCCCCAATTCAAAGAAAATCCACATCGATATCGACCGCTCGAGCATCAACAAGCTGGTGCCAGTCGACATTGGCATCGTCGGCGACTGCGGACAGGTGCTTGACCAATTGGTTTCCGCTTGGGGCGACCGCAAATCGCGTGATCTGGGCGAATGGAAAGCGCGGATTACCGGATGGAGAGCCCGCAACAGCCTCGCCTACCCGGAAAAATCCGACACAATAATGCCGCAACTCGCGGTCGAGCGGCTGTTTGCACTCACGAAGAACCGCGACCCGATCATCACCACCGAAGTGGGCCAGCACCAGATGTGGGCGGCACAGTATTTCGGCTTCATGGGCCCGAACAAATGGCTCACCAGTGGCGGCCTTGGGACGATGGGATACGGCCTGCCCGCCGCCATTGGCGCGCAATTGGGCAATCCGGACAGCCTGGTGATCGACATTGCGGGTGAAGCAAGCATTCAGATGAACATTCAGGAGCTCGGCACTGCCAGCCAGTTCCGCCTGCCGGTCAAGGTTTTCATCCTCAACAATGAATATATGGGCATGGTCCGCCAGTGGCAGGAATTGACCTACGAAAGCCGCTATTCGAACAGCTATTCCGATAGCCTGCCCGATTTCGTGCGACTCGCCGAGAGCTATGGCTGGAAGGGCATCCGCATTACCGAGCAAGCTGGGCTGGATGCAGGCATAGAAGCAATGCTGGCGCATGACGGGCCGGTGATCGTCGATTGTCAGGTGTCGAAAGACGCCAATTGCTTCCCGATGATCCCATCGGGTGCGGCGCATACTGAAATGCTGCTTTACGGCGACCTGGTCGAAGGCAGTATGGACGACGAAGCCAAGGCTTTGGTGTAGGGGCTGTCACGAAATGAAAATCGAACATCGCAAAGCTGAGCGGCATGTGCTCACCATTGTCGTTGACAATGAGCCAGGCATTCTCGCCAAAATCACCGGCCTGTTCACCGCGCGCGGTTACAATATCGACAGCCTGACCGTGGCCGATATTTCGGAAGATCACGCGATCAGCCGGATTACCATCGTTACCGGCGGCCCGCCGCAGGTCATCGATCAGATCATGGCGCAGCTTGAACGACTGGTGCCGGTCCACCGCGTCATCGACCTGAGCGATGAAGGTCCGCATGTCGAACGCGAGTTGGCGCTGGTGAAGGTGCAAGGAACTGGCGAAACCCGCGTTGAGGCGCTGCGAACCGCGGAAGTCTTCCGTGCCAGCGTGGTCGATACGACGCCTGAGAGCTTCGTGTTCGAGCTGACCGGTTCATCCGACAAAATCGACAGTTTTGTGGTGCTGATGCGCGGTCTGGGGCTAGTCGAAGTCGGTCGTTCGGGCGTAGTCGGCATGATGCGCGGAAGCGAAGGGTCATAATGGAATATCTCAACCCGGCATTCATGCTGCTGATGGCAGCCGCCCTCGCCGCAATTACTGCCTGCGTGCATTCCATCCTAGGCGAACAACGCCTCATCATGCCGCTTTTGGCCAGTGACGCCCCGCCGATGCAAAATTCGCTCGCCCGCCAAATAACGCGCTTTGCATGGCACTGGACGACTCTGCTGTGGCTAAGCGTCGCCGCCGTGCTCGCTTTGGCCGCCTATGGCGATATTGATGCCCCGTGGCTGATCTTCGGCATCGGGGCGATTCACTTCGTCGCTGGAGTGGCCGACGGTATTTATACGCGCGGACAGCATATCGGCTGGCCGCTCATCACCATCATCGGGGGGCTGGTGCTCCTCGCCTACTATTTGACCCAGACCCAATAGGACGGACCCATGAAAGTCTATTACGACGCCGACGCCGATCTGAACCTCATCACCGACAAGACGATAATTATCGTCGGCTATGGCAGCCAAGGTCATGCCCATGCGCAAAACCTGCGCGATAGCGGCGTGAAGAATGTGAAAATCGCCCTGCGCGAAGGCTCCGCGACTGCAAAGAAGGCCGAAGCTGCCGGATTTGAAGTCGTTTCCAACACGCAAGCCGCTCAGCAGGCCGACATTCTGATGATCCTTGCGCCGGACGAATATCAGGCCGCGATCTGGGCCAATGATCTCAAGGGCAATATGAAGCAGGGCGCAGCGCTCGCCTTCGCGCATGGTCTCAACGTGCACTTCGGCCTGATCGAACCGCCCGCCGATATCGACGTTATCATGATCGCGCCAAAGGGGCCGGGTCACACGGTCCGCAGCGAATATCAGAAGGGTGGCGGCGTGCCTTGCCTGATTGCCATCGATCAGGATGCAAGCGGCAATGCGCATGACATCGCGCTCGCTTATGCCAGCGGCGTTGGCGGTGGGCGTAGCGGCATTATCGAGACCAATTTCCGCGAGGAATGCGAAACCGATCTGTTCGGCGAGCAGGCCGTTCTGTGCGGCGGAGTCACCCACCTCATTCAGGCCGGTTTCGAAACGCTGACCGAGGCGGGTTACGCACCGGAAATGGCCTATTTTGAATGCCTCCACGAAACCAAGCTGATCGTCGACCTGCTGTATGAAGGCGGTATCGCCAACATGCGTTATTCGATCAGCAACACGGCGGAATATGGCGATATCACCACTGGGCCGCGTATCATCACCGAAGAGACAAAGGCGGAAATGAAGCGCGTGCTGGAAGATATTCAATCGGGCCGCTTCGTGAAGAATTTTGTGCTCGACAACCGCGCCGGCCAGCCCGAGCTGAAGGCCGCTCGCAAGCGTGCCGAAGCGCATCCGATCGAGAAGACAGGTTCTCAACTGCGCGCCATGATGCCGTGGATTACTGCGAACCAATTGGTGGACAAGGACAAGAACTGATCGCGAGCTTGCGAGAGTCCCAGCGCAGGCTGGGACCTCCTCAAACGAGGTGCCGGATCCTGGAGAGGCCCCAGCCTGCGCTGGGGCTTACGAGCATTATTCCACCATACCGAATTCCGGTCTGGACCTGTTAACCATTACCGACTAGCATCACCGCCATGAGCACGGCTTACAGCCTAATCCTGCTTCGACTTACACGCCCTTAGGCGTGCCCGTTACCCTGCGCCATGCAGGGAACTCGCCTAAGGGCTTTCACATCACACAATGAATTTCGCGTCAGGCCACTTGCCGAGCGCAATTTAGTCGAACAAGGCTGTTTCCCGATGCCAATGATCTCCAATCCGTCCACCAAATATCGTGCATTTCCGCAGGTTGATCTGACTGACCGTCAGTGGCCATCACGCACGATCACTGCCCCGCCCCGCTGGCTTTCCACTGACCTGCGCGATGGCAATCAGTCGATCATTGATCCGATGGACCGGGTCAAGAAGACCCGCTTTTTTGATCTTCTGGTGGAAGTTGGTGTGAAGGAAATCGAAGTCGGCTTTCCCGCTGCAGGAGAGACTGAATTCGGCTTCATCAGCTGGCTCGTTCAGTCTGGAAGAGTGCCTGAGGACGTGGTGGTGCAAGTGCTCACCCAATCGCGCGAAGACCTGATCAAGCGCAGTTTTGAAAGCCTTGAGGGCGCGCATTCGGCCATCGTCCATCTCTACAATGCCGTCAGCCCGGCATGGCGCGACATCGTCTTCCGCATGAGCCGCGATGAAGTGCGCGAGATCGCAGTGAAGGGTGCGCAGATGCTGGTCGATGAAGCGGCGAAGCGTCCGGACACCAAATGGCATTTTGAGTATTCGCCCGAGACGTTCTCAACCGCAGAGCTCGATTTCAGCCTCGAAGTCTGTGAAGCGGTGATGCAGGTCGTCGGTCCGACGAAAGACTGGCCAATCATCCTCAACCTGCCCGCCACGGTGGAAGCGGCAACGCCCAACATCTATGCCGACCAGATCGAGTATTTCTGCCGCAATTTGCCCAACCGGGAAGCGGCGGTGATCAGCCTGCACACACATAACGACCGCGGCACTGGCGTCGCGGCGGCAGAGCTTGGCCTGATGGCAGGCGCGGACCGGGTGGAAGGCTGCCTGTTCGGCAATGGTGAGCGGACAGGCAATTGCTGCCTCGTGACCGTGGCGCTCAACATGTACACGCAAGGCGTTGATCCCGGCCTCGATTTCTCCGACATCGACCGGGTGATCGAGACGGTGGAATATTGCAACGAACTGCCCGTGCATGAGCGCCA
>DFBR01000195.1:0-700 GCA_002367375.1 Erythrobacter sp. UBA3075
ATCAGTTCGGCGTAGAGATCCATGCAACCGCCCGCGCTGGTGGACCCGGCAATCACGAGGAAGATTGTGCAATCCTTGTCCTCCAGCATCTGGTTGTAAATGCCGGTGGCACGCGCGAGATCGCGGCTGGTGAAGCTCATCTTGCCCATGGAATCGATGATCGGCCGCGCATCGAAACTGGTGATGTCGATATGCTCGACCTCGGTCGAAAGCAGTTCCTTTTTGCGCGTGTCGTTGATCGGTGAATCACTCATGGTCGTCTCACTCCTGTCCGTGTCTTGGCTTTAACACTGGCCGTGTTGCCCCCGTTCCCCAAAACGCCGCAAAAGGGAAGAGGCAGGGCTAATGTGGAGCACATGGAGCACTGTCCTGAACACGAAAAGCACAGCCGTGCGATTGCTCCTGAGAATTGGAACCAGAGACGCCGAAAATATGGGGAGACAGACACGGGAAATGCGCTGCCCGACTTCCCCTGATGTAGGAAAACGCGCACAATGCCGCCGATGACACAAAGCACTATTGATCGCACCCCGACACGCGATGGCGTGATCCGCGCAGCTGAGAAAGTCGCGGCAATTCTTCCGCCGACGCCGCTGCTGCCCTTCGAGCATGAAGGGCGCACCATCTGGGCCAAAGCGGAATGCCTGCAACCGATGGGCGCGTTCAAGATACGCGGTGCTTGGAACCGTCTGAGCGATCT
>DFBR01000195.1:724-10110 GCA_002367375.1 Erythrobacter sp. UBA3075
GCGCGCAAGCTAGGCATCGAAGCGACGATTGTTATGCCCGCCAATGCTCCGCGCGTGAAACTGGAAAGAACGGCAGAATTCGGCGCGACGATCATCACCTATGATCGGCTCACGGAGAACCGCGAAGAGATCGCGCTGGGCATCGCCGAGCAAAAAGGTGCGACCTATGTCCACGCCTTCGGTGATCCGTGGGTGATCGAAGGACAAGGCAGCGCCGGGATAGAGATTGCCGCGCAGATGCAGTCGCAAGCGGGGCGCCCACCATCACGGATCATCGCCTGCTGTGGCGGCGGCGGGCTGACGGCGGGCCTCGCCCTCGCCTGCCCCGAAGCAGCTGTTGTTCCTGTCGAACCGGAAGGCTGGGACGACATCTGCCGCAGCCTTGAAAGCGGCGAAATTCAGGATGTTGGCACATCCCCTCCCACGACAGCCTGCGATGCCTTGCAGACCTTCGCCACCTATCCGATCAATTTTGCTGTCCTGAAAGCGCGCTGCCACGAATGGGCGCGCGCGTCGGAAGAGGAAATCCGCGCGGCACAGCGCTTTGCCTTTGCCAATCTTCGCCTGGTCCTCGAACCCGGAGGAGCTGCTGCCCTCGCAGCCGTTCTGTCCGGCAAAGTGGAGGTCGACGATAGCACCGCCGTGCTGCTCACCGGAGGCAATACTGATGCCGCATCCTTCGCCAAGGTTCTTGGTGATGGATAATAAGTTGCAATTGACAATCTAAATTCATTCGTCGAGCTTGCTGCGCATGAATTGACGGGGAGATTGTCATGACTGCACAGATACTCACACCGGCCGCAGTGCTGGTCTTATGGTCGCTCGTAATGCTCACATGGATGGCAGCAACGCGCCTTCCCGAACTGGCAAAGCTCGCCAAACAAGGTGGCGCTGGCGCCAAGATGCGCGGCGGACGCGGGCAGGACCTTGAAGGCCGCATCCCCGATGAAGTGAATTGGAAAGCGCACAATTACGCGCATCTGATGGAACAACCCACGCTGTTTTATGCCCTCGTCGCAATCCTCGCGATCATGGGGCCGGCACAGGACACGGTGATCGCAGCATGGCTCTATGTCGGGCTGCGGATTGTGCATTCCTTGTGGCAATCGCTGGTCAACACGATCCCTTGGCGCATCCGCATCTTCACGCTCAGCAGTCTGGTGCTGCTATATCTTGCTGTGCGTGCGCTGATGGCGACCCTTTAATGGCCATACTGCAACCTGTCGTTGCCCTGCTCGGGTGGACGATGGTGATATGGCTTTGGATGTACGCAACGCGGCTCCCCGCAATGTCGAAAGCTCAGATCAATCCAGACAGCCTCGCGCTTGATCCCGACGCGTCGCTGGACAAGACGCTGCCGCCGCAAGTCCAATGGAAGGCACATAATTACAATCACCTGCATGAAGCACCTACGCTGTTTTATACAGGCGCTCCAGTTCTGGCGCTGCCTGATCGCATTGGCAGCCCACGGTATTTGGTCTGTAAGGGTTAAAGCCTAGGAAACCATTCAGCCCTTCGCGACGCGGCGCCGCCATAAACAGGTAGACGCTGGCCGAAGGAGAACCCCGACATGGCGCATATTCTTGTCGTCGATGATGATGACATTGTTGCCGAACATGCTGCACAAGTCCTGATGAATGCAGGGCTTGCGTGCGGCTGGGTGAGCGATGCCAAATCCGCCATGGACGTTCTGAAAAAGCGCGAACCAGACCTGATCCTGCTCGATCAGAATATGCCCGGCGAGAACGGTACGACGCTGCTTCGGCGGTTACGCAATTCAACGCGCTTTTTCGACATTCCCGTCATCATGCTGACCGGCGTACAAGGTGTTCGCGAAGAGCATATCGCCTATTACAACGGCGCGCAGGATTACATTCGCAAGCCCTTCAGCGACAAGATGCTGATCTACCGGGTCAGGCAGGCCCTGCGCTCGCGAGAGGGCCGCGCCCGGAAGAGTGTCCGGGCGAGAATGACCGATTTTGAAGACATGCCGGTAATGGTACCGCGGCCCATGCGGTCCATTTGATGCTATCGAAGCGTCAGGAAGTGATGTCCGACAGGTCGGAGATGAAATGCTCCGTCCAGCGATGGACATTCTCATCCCGAACAGTGACGATCAGCTTTTCATAGCGCGCTTTGCGCTCTGCCAGAGGCATATCGAGCGCAAGTCCGATATTGTGCGCCAGATCATCCGCGCTGTAGGGATTGATGAGCAGCGCCCCCTCCCCATCGCAGTCCATTTGCTGTGCTGCGCCCGCAAAACGCGAAAGGATCAGCACGCCGGGATCCTCAGGGTCCTGCGCCGCGATATATTCCTTGGCGACAAGGTTCATGCCATCGCGCAGCGGCGTGACGAGCCCAATCTTTGAAGCGCGGTAAAAGCCGACCAACTCTTCCTGATTATACCCGCGATTGACGTAGCGGATTGGCCCCATGTCGACATCGGATCGCGCTCCATTGATCTGCCCCGTCTTTTGCTCAAGCGTGGCGCGGATATCCTGATAGGAATCGATATCTTCCCGGCTTGGCGGTGCAATCTGGATGAAGATCAGGTCGCGCACACGGTCCGGATGGCGATCAAAAAACCGCGCAATCCCGTCGAGACGTTCTGGCAATCCCTTCGAATAATCCAGTCGATCAACCCCGATCATCGCCGTACGGTGGCGGGTGGACTCCACGACCCGGCGCTCCGCTTCGCGCGCTTCGGTCGTCTCGATCTTGCTGGCAAAATATTCGTAGTCGATGCCGATGGGATAGGCGCGCGCGGTAACGGTGCGACCATCCAGCGTGATCTCGCCAGTCTCGTAATCGACCTTTGCGCCCAGCTCTTTCCAGCAATAATGGAGGAAGCTGTCGAGCCAAGTATCGCATTGAAAGCCCAGCAGATCATAGTGCAACATCGCGCGCACCAGCCGCTCATGATAGGGCAGCGAGACGAAAATATTGGTCGGCGGCCACGGGGTGTGAAGGAAAAAGCCGATCTTGTTTTTCACACCCATCGACCGCAGCCGTTCAGCCAGTGGCAGCAGGTGGTAATCATGCACCCACACCTGATCGTCCGGCTCGATCAATGGCAGAGCGCTTTCGGCAAACCGATCGTTTACGCGCTCATACCCTTTGCCAAATTCGCGTTCGAACTGGGTAAGATCGATGCGGTAATGGAACAGCGGCCACAGCGTGGAATTGGCGTAGCCGTTGTAATATTCCTCCACATCCTGCGGTTCGAGATCAATCGTCGCAGTCGTGACACCGTCAGAGGATCGAACGTAATTGATGCTGCCGGAAAATTTGTCGGTTTCCTGCCCCGACCAGCCGAACCAGATCCCGCCATTTGCCTTCAGCGCGGCATTCAGTGCCCCTGCCAACCCGCCTTGCGCGCCTGCGACCCCGCGCGCCTTTGGAACGGCGACGCGGTTGGAAATCACAACAAGTCTTGGCACACTTCCCCTGACTGCCCGCTATTAGCGGACGGTGTTCCAGCTTTCCGACAACAGGCCGACGCAATTGATTGTGCCTACCAGAGAATAGGTCTGCGGGAAATTGCCCCACAATTCGCCCGTTTCAAAGTCCATGTCTTCGGACAACAGACCCGATCCGGTGCGGCGACCCATCATGGTGACGAACAATTCGCGCGCCTCATCCTTGCGGCCCATCAGCGCGAGCGCCTCTATCAGCCAGAAGGTGCAGATATTGAACGCGGTCTCAGGCGCGCCGAAGTCATCTTCAGCGGCATAGCGCAGCATGTGTTCACCGCGCCGCAGGTCCCGCTCAATCATCGCAAAGGTTGACTGGAAGCGTTCGTCTTCGGGTTCGATGAAGCGCAATTCAAGCAATTGCAGCAGGCTGGCATCGAGATAGTCGCTTTCGAAACTCGCCCCGAAATGGCCGCCCTCGCCGTTCTCTTTCCAGGCCTTGCTCTCAATCGTCGCGCGGATTGCATCGGCCCGTTCGCGCCACAGCGTCGCGCGGTCTGCTTTGCCCAGATAGTCTGCTACATTGGCAAGCCGGTCACATGCAGCCCAGCACATGACGGCAGAATAGGTGTGAACCTCCTGCCGTGTTCGGAATTCCCACAATCCGGCGTCGGGCTGGTCGTGCATTTTCCACGCTGTCTCGCCCACTTCTTCAAGGCTGGCGAAGTCGCCATCATCGGCAATGCGCAGCAAGCGGCGGTCGAGAAATCCCTGCGCCGTGGGCAGCACAATCTGGCCATAACAATCGTGCTGAATTTGCTTGTAGGCAGCATTGCCGACCCGCACCGGCCCCATCCCGCGATAGCCCGCGAGATGAGCGGCGGTGGTTTCGTTCAACTCGCTCTGGCCCATGACCGAATAGAGCGGCTGTATCTGCCCGCCCTTCGACGCATCGACGATATTGCGCAGATAGCCGAGATATTTTTCCAGCACGTCCAGCGCGCCCAGCCGGTTCAGCGCCTGCACCGTGTAATAGGAATCGCGAATCCAGCAATAGCGATAGTCCCAATTGCGCTCGCTGCCGGGAGCCTCTGGAATCGATGTGGTCAGCGCCGCAACAATTGCGCCGGTTTCCTCATGCTGACACAGCTTGAGCGAAATCGCGCAGCGTATGACTTCATCCTGCCATTCATAGGGCGTCGCCAGACCGCGCGACCAGTGCTGCCAATATTTGCGCGTGGACTGCTCCATCTGGCGGATTTCTTCGCGCAAGTTCCCAACGAACGGCTCATCCGGGCCAAGGAAGAAGTGCGTGTCGTCCTCCAACCGGAAATAGCGATTTTCGAGGATGTAACCGATTGGCGCATCAGTGGAGAGGCGCAAGGCCTGCGGTCCGACAAGATAGCGCACGTGGTTGGTGCCATTGGTGGTTTCCGCCAGCGAAGCACCGTATTTCTTCATCGGGCGAAGGATCACCCGAATGCGCGGATTTCCTGCAACGGGGCGCACAATGCGCGACCAGGCGACGGGGCGATACATGCGACCCGATTTTTCAAATCGCGGGCAGAAATCGAGTATTTCAACCGCGCTGCCATCATCGGCTTCGAGCCTTGTGAGCAAGATCGGCGTGTTGCGGATATATTCCTGTGTGGCGCTGATCTGGCCATCAAGTTCAAAGCGCCAGACGCCCGCATCCTGATTATCGCCATTCATCAGCGCACAGAACACCGGATCGCCGTCGACCCGCGGGACACAGCCCCACACGAGCCCCCCGCGTCTGTCTATCAGGCCGGAGACCTGACAATTGCCGATGGGCCAGAGCTCGAGACTGCTCTGTGGGCCCGTGTTGGCATCGGTGACGGCGGGCGGACTGTTCTCTGCGGTGCTCACAGCTCCAACCAATGGTGCACTGCAGCAGGGCGCGCAAGACCATATATCGCGTTTTCACTGGGCCGCTCTCCCACTGCCACCCCGAAACCGCCCAATTCCGCTGCGGCGCGGATGCCATCTTCGTCGGTCACATCATCGCCAACGAAGATGGGGCGAGCGCCCTTGAATGCCTCGGTTTGCATAAACGCGCGCACCGCACCGGCCTTCCCGTCACCGCGCGAAACCAGCTCAATCACACATTTCCCGCGTTTGATGTCCAGATCATGGCGCGCGGCGAGGTCTGTTGCGAAGGCAACGCCGACATCCTCGAGCGAAGGGTTGGCGCGGAAGTGCAGCGCCGCCCCATGCGGTTTATCTTCGCGCGCAACATCATTGGCGGCGGCAAAATCGGCAATGGCTTGGAGAACTTGGTCAGGAAGGCCATCGGGCGTTTCGCCAATGGGTTGCCCATCGGCAGCGCGGCAATCGCTTCCATGCGATCCTGCACAGGCAATATTCACCGGGCCAAGGTGCCGTTCCAGATCGCTGATCGCTCGTCCGCTGATCAGCGCAACCCGGCCTTCGTAGCGGGCCGCGAGTGCAGCAAGGCGCGTGGCGAGATCGCCGGGCACTTCGATCGAATCAGGCGTCGGCGCGATGTCGACCAGCGTGCCGTCAAAATCGAGGAAGAGCGCGATTGGCCCCTCGGCGAAAAGTGCATTCGGATCGGGCGGCGGCGGCAGGTCAGAAACGGTCATCGCCGCCACGGGTGAACCATGGCGGCGATGAGGTCAATTCCTGTCAGCAGGGTCCAAAAACCGTCTGCCAGCTGGCAAGTTAGCCCGCTGCGGGCTCTGCTGCTGGCGCACAGGCCTGACCAGCATCTGCATCAGCCGAACCGCGCACGATTTCCACGCGGCGATTGCGCGCGTCAGTGGCGGCTACGCCTTCCTGAAGCTGTTCCTGACCATAGCCGACCGGCTGCAATTGGTCTGCCGAGACGCCAAGGCCCACCATGAAGGCGACGACGCTTTCAGCGCGCGCGCTCGATAGCGTGCAATTGCGCGTTTCGGTGCCGCTGGTGTCAGTGTGGCCAGCGATGACGAAATTCTCAGTCGATTGATTTTCCAGCATGCTTTCCGCAAACACGCGGATCTGGCTCTTGGCGCGTTCGGTCAAATCCGATGAGCCGAGCCCGAAAGTCAGGCACATGTTGAGCGACTCGCTCTGCGTTGGTGCGCAGCGCGCGGGAATGGCAATCGGGCGCGGACGCGGATTGCGATTAGCGCGCGGGCGTGACGGAGCGGGAGCAGGCGTTGCCCGGCGTGGCCGTGCCGCTGGTGCAGGAGCTGGCTCATCACCGCCCAAGAACACCAATCCGCCGCGTTCGGCGCAGATCGTTTCCACGCCGGTACGCATATATTCCTCGTCCGATGTGGGGACGCACTCACCCTCAATCGTTTCGCCTTCGGTTACGATGGACTGGCCGGTGACGAAGGCATCGACCACTTCACGTGGAATATCAGCGTCCTGCGCTGCGGCAGCAGAAGCAGCAGTCGCCAGCGCAATTGCGCACGAGCTTGCAAAAAGGCGTTTCATATCGATTCCCCAATCCAAAAATTCCCCAGCCCTGAAAAGGGCTTTATTGAGTACTTAATACAGCAAATACTCTATTGCAGCAAGCAACTGAACCATTGCTGTGCGTCCGTATCAGGTTGAAACGTTCACCCAACATCATTGAATTCATGCAGAAGTTTCACTGTTGGCGTCTTAAGTTGCGCCCTGCACTCCCAATTGCCGCGCCAGATCAATCTCGTCGCGCGTGCTTTCAAACTGTCGTAGCGAGTCGCCAGTAAGCGTGGTCCGCTCATCAGAGCCCTGCACGGTCATCGGGTCCATCTTCTCGCCATCGATATGCACTTCATAATGCAGATGCGGTCCGGTCGAGCCGCCGGTGGAGCCAACTTCGCCAATCACCTGACCCTGCTCAACGCGCACACCGGGCGCAATGCCGTCCGCGAAAGCATGCATATGGAGGTAGAGCGTGCGGTAGCCATTGTCGTGCTGGATCGCGATGTAGCTGCCATTGCCGCGCGTCGAATTGGGCGCCCAGCGCGCCACTTCGATCACGCCCGAACCAGAGGCGAATATGTCCGTGCCCGTGGGAGCGGCAAAATCCACGCCGCCATGCAAGCGTGAACGGTTGTAGATCGGGTGATGCCGCATCCCGAAGCGCGAGGATATACGCGCACCATCTACCGGCGTACGCATCAATGCACGGCGAATGTTCTGCCCGCTGGTGTCGAACCACGCCGGCTCTCCGTCTTCATCGACAAAGCGATAGACATTGGCAGTGCGCGTGGGCGTGGTGAGCGAGGCGTAGACCAATTCGGGTGCGCCGAGCGGCTCACCCTGTTCGTTCACTGTCTGGCGATAGGCAACTTCGAAGGGATCGTTTGATTCCACCTCACGCGCGAAATCGAAGTCGAAAGCCAGCGAATCGAAGAAATCGTCGATCAGCGCGTTGGGAATCTCTGCCTTGAGCAATGATGTGTAGATGCTGACATCATCCATCCGTCCGGTGCGCGCGAAGACCTGCTGGCTCAATTGCGCGGATAGTGGAGAGACCGACAATTCGCCGCCGTCCATCGTCATAACCACGCCGGAGCTGTCGCGTTTGCGCAAATCGAGCCGCGACAGGCGCAAGCTGTCACCATCCCCGCTGACAAAATCGAGCGTGCCACGCACTTGCTCGCCTGCGGAGAAATAGGGACTTGCTGCCGTCACAAGCTGCTGCACCAATGTCGGTTCAAAGCCCGATGCGGTGAGTGTGGATTGCAGTTCTGCAACGCCGGAAAGGCGGAATGTGCGGGTGACCAGTGGCGGTTCTTCTTCCAGCGCGTCTTGCAGTTCCTCCGGCGTTACATCGCCAAATTCCGCCGCCTCGCCGGTATCACTGCCTGAAAAGGACCACGCCGCGACGCCCAACAGCGCCGCCAAAGCGACACCTCCACCAAGCAAAACGGGTTTTGACAAGCCGCCAATCCCGCCAGTCTGGCGCTGCGGTGTCGAAGCTTCCTCTGCCCGCGCCTGTTCCCATGCCCCGGCCCAGGCACGCGGATCGTAGGACTGTATGGTGGCCAAACTCGCCATCCTCTTCTTGCCCTTCTGTCCCGTCTCAACGGGAAAATGCCGCAAATGGTTGCGGCCTGCCAGAATAATCGCATAGTATCACAGGTTCAGCAGGGGGGAAGGATTTCGATTGGTGGACCTTCGCACGGAATCCTATTCAGCGACCGATGTCGGCTCGGTACGCGAACTCAATGAAGATCGCTATTTCGCGGACGATGACCAGCGCGTGTGGGCCGTGGCAGACGGTATGGGCGGCATGGCACGCGGAGACTGGGCTGCTGAGCAAGTGGTCGAGACCTTGCGCGGGCTCGTCGTGCAGGGCGATCTGGACTATGCCGTCAACCAACTTGGTGCGGCCATAGAAGATGCCAATAGCAACATCGCCCAACACTCTGCCGAGACTGGCGAGCAGATGGGCAGCACCGTCGTCTCGCTCATGCTGCGCGACAACAGTTTTGGCGTGTTGTGGGTTGGCGATAGCCGCGGCTATCTTTGGCGAGAGGGCCAGTTGCACCGGCTGACCAAGGATCACAGCCAGGTGCAGGAAATGGTCGATAGCGGCCTGATTACAGAGGCCGATGCCGAAACGCACAAATTGCGCAATGTCCTCACCCGCGCGGTGGGGATCGAGAACAATTTCGGGATCGGCATGGTTCAGGATGCGGTGCAGAGCGATGATGTCTTCCTGCTGTGCAGCGACGGTTTGTTCGGTCCGGTGAAAGAGCCAGAAATCGCTGAAATCCTCAATGATGCAGACGATTTGCAGGAAGCTGCCGAGGCTCTGGTGGCCAAATGCCTGGAGCGCGGCGCACCCGACAACGTCACACTGGTGCTCGTGTCGGCGCAGGAAACGACGATTCTACGCCTCTCAGAGGCTCCGGGAGATTGGCTGTGAACACCGGAGACGACGACGAAGAGGGCGAAAAAACCGTCATCCAGATGCCCGGCGATACTCCCCCAGAGAGCGAGGAG
>DFBR01000195.1:10301-12653 GCA_002367375.1 Erythrobacter sp. UBA3075
GCAAAGCCTGCTGCCGGGAACGAGTCCGCGCTTGATCGCACAATTATAGAACCCGCTGCGGCATCACCTCCCCCGCCACCCCCTTCAGCGTCGAAAGCACCGCCCAAGCTCCTGTCGGGCATCTCCATCGGGCAGGTCCTCAACCACACCTATGAAGTGAAACGCTTCATTGCGCGCGGCGGTATGGGCGAAGTGTTCGAAGGCGTGAACGTCACCAACGAACAGCGCGTCGCGATCAAAGTGATCCTGCCCTCGCTCGCCAGCGATCCGGCTGTGATCGAGATGTTCGTGAAAGAGGCGACCGTGCTCGAACGGCTTGTCCACCCGGCGCTCGTCAATTACCGCACACAGGCGCGCGATCCCGAAGCGGGCGTGTTCTATATCGTCACCAATTTCATCGAAGGCGAAAGCCTAGAAAGCGTGATCGGCAAGGTTCAGCCCAGCGATGCGGAAGTCATCAGTTTGGCGCGCCGCCTCGCCGAAGGATTGGGCGCAGCGCACAAGCTGGGAGCAATTCACCGCGATATTGCGCCAGACAACATCCTGCTTGAAGGCGGCGATCTGGACCGTTCGCAAATCATCGATTTCGGCATCGCTCGCGACATCGATCCGGGGTCGAAAACCGTCATTGGCACAGGCTTTGCGGGAAAATTCAATTTCGTCGCGCCTGAGCAGATGGGCGCCTTTGAAGGCGATGTCGGTGCGTGGACCGATATCTACAGCCTTGGCCTCGTGCTGCTTGGGCTCGCACAGGGCGAAACGCTCAAACTGGGCAAATCCATGTTCGAGGCGATGGAGAAGCGCAAGGAGGGTGTCGACACCTCCGGTGCATCCGAAGGCCTGCGTCCGCTGTTCGATGCCATGCTCGCCTATGATCCGGCGGAGCGGCTGCGCTCGATGGAAGACGTGGTGGTCATGCTCGACCAGATATCGGCAGGCGGTGCCGGTGTTAAAACGGGTCGCGGTGGATCGGGGAAATCTGGCGGAGGCGGTATTGGTTCGATCCCCCGCCCTGCCCTGATCGGTGGCGGCGCGCTGGTTGGCGTTCTGCTTCTGGCGGGCCTTGGCTATCTTGCCTTCGGTGGTGGCAGCGATGCGGGTGATATTGCAGGCGGCGGCAATACTCCAACCGTCGTGGACGCCATCGACGCAGCGACTGCAACCCGGCGCGCGGAGGCTGCACTGGCGGCTATCGACTGCCATTGGCTCGAAATGTCCGTCACAGGATCCCCCGGCGCGCTCCGCCTCAATGCCAGCGGTGTGGCGGGACAACCCGGCATCATCGAGCCTGCGGTATTCGATGCCTTGCAGGGCGGCGGCGTCAGCACTGATTTCTCAGGTGTGGAGCCGGTTGCGGCAGACAATTGCCAATATATGGACGCGCTGCGCCCCTTCCGGGTCACTGACAGCACGATCCTGACTCAGCCCCAGCAACGATCCGAATTGCAGCAATTCCCTGCCGATTTTCAGGAATCGGTTCTCGCGGGCAAAATGGGTGCGCGTTTCACCTTTGATGTGCGTATCGACGAAGCCAGCCAGATCGGCCTGATTACTGTCGATCAGGGAGAAGTGGAATCGAGCGTGAGCGCGCGCGCCAATGAGCTGTTTCCCGCTCGCCTTCGTCAGGGGCCGGGCCACTATGTCCTGAACGCCGGTTGGGAGCTGGACGAGGAAAGCTGGGCGGTCATCATCCTGCTGGAAGGTGGTTCAGAAGTCGCAGCAGCGACCACGGCCTTCGGCAATGCCGATTATGACACGTTCAACCAACTCGCCGAAAGCTCCGGCCTGCGCGCGCATGTCATTTGGCACCATTTCGTGGACGAAGTGCCGGATTAGCGCCTACTTCTCACTCTGCCCGATCTGCTTGCGATAGGCTTCTTCAAAGCTGCGCGCGAACAATTCGACAAAGCCCAGATCATCGTCTTCGAAAGCCGCGCGATAGGCTTGCCACGCTTGCGCATCATTCTTGCCGCCACGCTGAATCTCATCCGGCGCAAACTGGTCAAGCACCGTATGCAGAGCGCCCTGCATTGCCGCGAGCAAGGCCGCATCATGCGCCGCCAGATTGCGCCCCGTATCGCGGATCACCTGCTCCGCCTCAGCCGATGACAGTGATGCAAGCGTGGCGAGCGCCTGCCCCTTGCGGCAATCGGCAAGCGGGGCTTTTTCGCGCGCGTCCGTAGTAGTCTTGCCCGGCGTAACGCCAAGCAGATCGGTGCGCGCCTGTTTGCGCGTGCGGGCAAGCGCGGCAATCACTTCCAGCGCCGGACCCAGTAAGCGGCTGTCGCCCGAGCCCTGCGCAGTTGCCGCCTTGCGCGCGGAGGACGACATGGTGCGGGTGTGCTCAATCGG
>DFBR01000195.1:12687-27360 GCA_002367375.1 Erythrobacter sp. UBA3075
TCACCTGCCATTCGCTTTGTGCGATACGCACCCGGTCACCGCTCACCAGACGCCGTTTCGCAGTCAGCTTTTCGCCGTTTACGAAAGTGCCGTTGCGGCTGAAGTCCTGAATTTGCCATTCGCCACCTTGCCCGGAAATAACGCAATGGCGGCCCGAAGCAGTCGCATCCTCAAGGCGGATTTGCGCGCGTGGATCGCGGCCGATCAGAAGCGAGCCTGAGCCAATCTGGCGGGCAGCGCCATTGGTTCCAGTCATCGGAGATAGGGAAAGGGTCATGCCGCAGCCTTGATCGCCCGCGCGCCCCTATCCGTCAAGACGATCCCCCGCCATGCCATAGGCCAGCGCCGATGGATCGATGTCGGGACAGGCGACCTGCACGAAGGGGTCGCTGGTAAAAGGGTTGTTGGCCCCGAACGCCTGAATCTCGAAATCAAACCGTGCGCCCGATTGGGTGAGGCTTCCGGCACCGATCTGCGGTGAGGGACCGCTGCGCACCGCCGCCAGCTTCATCATGCGAAACAAGGCCCATGGGCCAGAGAAACTTCGCGTGCTGGGTACCGACGAATCCTCGCTGTCGAATTGCAGCGTCGCGCCGCCTGCGCCGGGCCAATTGAATGTTACCGGGATAGGCGTTGCGCCATCATAGGAAAGACTTTGCCCATCTATCAGCAGCGTCACCGAATCCGCCCCCGCGAGGCCCGTCGGCTTGATCTGGTAGGACAGGCGCGGCGCAGTCGGATCGCCTGCAAAGAAAGTCCGCGTCACTCGGTTGGCCGCCTGAAAAGCGCGCACGCTGCCCTCAGTCAGGCCGATTTCTGCGGCATTGCCCGTCAATTGCCAGTCAGGCTGCGTGGTATCGACATAATTGTTCAGCTGCGTGTTTACGAAACTGGCAAAAGTGCCGTTTGGCCCGAATAATGCAGTGAAGGATTCGATTGAGAGGTCTGCGGTGGAGGCAGACTGGATCGGAAAGGCTGTCGCCAGCGTCTGCTCGCAATTGGCGAAATTGGCATCGACCGCCGCGCCCATTTGCGCCCCGCGCGCAATGCCGAGCGCCTGTTCAGAATCCTGCGCCATGGACAGCGCCCAACTCGCGGCAGGCAGTGGCAGGCTGTTGCCGTTCTGGCGCAATTGCAGGATTGCAGCGCGCGCATCCATGCTCTGCTGCGCGCCGGTACTGCCATCGCCAGCGCCGAGAACCGCGACGCTGTTGAGCGAATTGGCAACCTGTGTGAAGCTGCCCAGCACGCCGTCCATTGCTCCGCCGCCCTCTGCTGGACCGACGAATTGGCGCAGCGGCAGGAATGCCTGAATGATCGCCTGACGGCCGCCAGCCAGCGCCGGGCCACCAGCACCACCACCTTCACCGTCAAACCTCTCCGCCACATTGGCCGCGCGATTGGCATTGCTCGATCGCATGGTCGCCATGTCCACCGCGACTTCGCCCGCCACACCGGCACCGCCGCCTTCGGCATCGGGCTGCGTGGGCGTCATATCAGTCGCTTCGGCGATTGAGCGGAGCAGCGGGGCGATGGGCGAAAGCGGACCGCCTGCATCGCGCAGACGCTGCACATTGTCTTCCAAACCGTTCACATCGCGCAGCTCTATCAAACCGAGATATGTGTTCCAGTGATCGAGGAAGTCATTGAAATACAGCCGTTCCAAATCATTGCGCAGCTGCGAAATCTGACCCGGCGTCAACTCCTCACTGGCGGAATCGCCCACCACCCAGACCTCGTCTTCTAGCAGTTCAGGCCCTCGTTCCACGATGGGGAGGAAGATATTGTCATAGCCATTGCGGGTGAACAACGCAGGGATACCCGCACTCGGCGCAAAGGCACCGCTTTGCGCGAACAGCAATTCAGGACGCGGTCCGGCGTTTTCGCGCGCAGTCCATTGTCTTTCACCCGAAGCCATCGCTTCGCTCTTCAAGCGGCCATAGACCCGCACGGCTGGCGGCTGAGCGCGAAGGATACGGCGGGCATTTTCCTTGCGCGACTGGTCGATGCCTTGCGGGGTCAGGCCGATATCGAACAGCGCCGCAGTATGCGTCGCCAGATCACCAGCCTGGCTCTCACTGCCAGACCCGCGTGCCATCCATGCGCGCGGCACCCATGCCATGACGTGTTCGGACTGTTCAGGCCCTTCGCCGCCAAGGATCAAATAGGATTTGAGCGCATCATAGACCGCTCCCGGGCTTTCCGTCTGTCCCATCCGTTCTTCGGCGAGTGACATGAGGATCGGCATCAGGCGGCGTTGCAAATCGCGGCCATAGATGCCGCGCATTTCACCTGACAGCCTGCCGCCCTGCCCCAGCCCGAGCGCAAAATCGCTCGCCTCTTCCATTTCGCCGGTCCCGCTGCCGAGCACGCCCAAAGCGCCAAGGTCCTGCTGCACAGTCGCGCTGCCGCCGCGCGATTCGCCCGCGACAGTCGAGTAGTCCGAGGTAATGGCGTAAACCCTGTCGATCAGCGCGGCATTGCGGAAATAGCCCCAGGTCCACACGCCCACTGCAATCACGAAGGTCGCCGCCAGTGCTCCGATGCCGATGGCGTAATTGCGCTTTGAGCGCGCCTCTGCCGCCGGATTGCGGCTGGCGATACCGTGTTCGGGCACGAGCAGGTCCGCGAAGAAGCGGCGCAGGAAATAGCTGCGCCCGCTGCCGACAGCATGCTGCGACGTGCTGGCCGCTGCACCGACATTCATCAGCAGCCGGTCAACCGGATTGCCTGTCTGCGTGCCGGAGGAGAAATACACACCCCGCACGCGCGCTGGCTGGTCGAAACGGGTCTTGCGGGTCAATTCGCCGAGCAGCGCGCCGATTGGCCCTCGCATACTGGCAAGCTGGGCGGGGAACCCGGCAATGGACGCGCGGCGCTGCAAATCCGCTTCGTTCTGCATCCGGTCGACGACGCGGCTGGAGATGGAGTTCACCAGCCCATCAAAACCTGTCAGCACGCTTTCAGTATCGGGCTTGGCCTCGGGCGCGGTGGTGCCGAAGACCTGATCCGATTCCTCGTCCGTCGCGCGGGCGAAAAACTCGCGGAAACCGGGGAGCAAATCGGCCTTGGTGACCATCAGATAGATCGGCAGGTTCTGACCCAGCAGATTGGTCGTTTCCGCGAGCCGTTCACGCACATTGCGCGTGTGCTCTTCCATCTTGCGCGCATCCATGAAGTCGGGCGCGGGAATGGCGACGATCAGGCCATTGAGCGGTTGCAATGGACGGTATTTCTGCAGCAGGCCGAGGAAGTTCTTCCACCCCGCCGCGTCCTGATCCTTGTCCTCATCCTGCGAGACATATCGCCCCGCCGTATCGATCAGCACCGCTTCGCTGGTGAACCACCAGTCACAATTGGGCGTGTTGGGTTGGCCGCGCAGCGCGCGATATTCGCCCGCAACCGCTGTGGGAAATTCCAGCCCGCAATTGAGCAGCGCCGTGGTCTTGCCCGCACCCGACGGACCGATCATCGCATACCATGGCAACTGGTAGACATAGGCTTGGCGCGAACCGAGCTTTGCCGTGCGCAATTGGTCGAGCGCCTCGGAAAGCTTTGCGGCAATCTCGTCCTTCTCGATGTCGGCAGGATCTGGCTTGAGATCCTCCATCATTTCCGCATTCTTCCTCTTCTCGCGTCGCCATGCGAGGAACCAGAACAACGTCACCAGCAACAGCGGCAACAGCGCGAAGAACAGGGTGACGGGCCACCAGCCAAACGGTCGCCATTCGGCAACCGAAATCATCGGGCCGACAAACCATATCAGCAGGCCGAGCAAGATCGCGCCGAGAAAACGCCAGAACCAGCGGTTGGTGAAGAGCTTCTTGATCGCTTTCATCTCTCTCGCTCCTCCCCTCAGCGCCAGGCTATATCGTTGGCGACGCGCAGTTCGACGCGGCGGTTTTCGCTACGCCCCGCTGCGCTGTCATTACTGGCAATCGGACGTGTCGCAGCGAACCCGCGCGTCGTGACCCGCTCACCCTGCGTCAGTCCGGCCCCGCGAATGGCACTCGAAACGGCTTCCGCCCGCGCTTCGGAAAGCGCCTGATTGGACGGGAACGCGAGCGATGCACCGGGCTGTGAATTGTCAGTGTGCCCTTCAATCTCGATCGGACCGCTGGTGAGATTGGCCGCCTGCGCGATGCGCCCGAAGGTTTCGCTCCAGCCGCCTGCCGGATTGGCCTGCCCCGCGCCGAACAATCCGCGGTTGTTGAGCCGCACGACAATTTCGCCGCCCTCGCGAGTCAGCGTCAGCCTGTCCGCCTCGATATCGGGTTGGAGGATCGCCTGCATCTGGTCGAATGTCGGCGTCTGGCTTTGCGGAGCGGGCGGCGGCGGGACGATGACTGAATTGCCGACCGCACGGTCCAGCCCCTCAAGCGCCGTGTCGGCAGAGCTGGAAAGACGCATTAGGAGCGCCGCGAATATCAGCAGTGCGAGCAGACCGAGACCCGCAGCGATAGCCCAGAGCGGAATCTTGGGTGCGAATTTGCCGCCTGCGACTTTCAACCCGCGCCATTGCGGGGAGATATCTGCGGGCTGCGCCTCGCGCTGGTTGCGGATAGTGCCCGACATCGATGTGCGGTGGCGCGAGACCATGGACTCGCCGCCCGCATCGACGCCAGCGCGCCCTTCAAACCCGAGCGAAAGGCACAGATAGAGCAATTCCATCAAACGCGGTTCGCGATTGGGGTCTTGCGTCATCTTCTCGGCGAACTGGAACATCCGGTCGCCGCCATAGGTGTCATTGTGATAGGCTGCGAGCAAGCTTTGCTGCGCCCATGGGCTTTCCGATCCCCACGGTGTCGCGAGCACGGCATCGTCGACAAATGCGCACAACATGTAATGGCCCAACTGGGTGGAGCGCGCCTCCAGCCCCAGCTCGCGGACGCGCTTTTTGAAAGCCTCCAGCTCGTCCACCACCAGACGGCGCAATCCCTTGATGTCGGGGCCGACCGGCATGGAGCGGATTTGCGTCGCGAGGTGGATCAGGCGTCCGGCAGCAGCGACGACTGGTTCGGGGCCGTAAAGTTCCGGCTGGGCCGTGGCGAAGCTGATCTTGCCTGCCGCTGGTGCGCTGGCGTCACCTGCGGGCGGGCGCGCGGCGCGCTGGCCTTGCGGCTGCGTTTGCGGGTTGAGTTGTTGTGGTTCGGGCGGTGTATAACCCTGCCCGCCAGAAGTCGGCGGTGGCGGTGATGCCTGGGCGGGCGGTGCCTGCGGCGGCGGCGCACCCGGCATGGGAGATGGCTTTCCCGCCGATCCGGGCTGGAAGACCGTGCGTTCTTCGTCCTCCGGATCATCCGCCATCATTCAGGCTCCCTGATTGCCCACAGGTCAAGCTCGATACCCGGCAGCTTGTCCTGAATATGGATCGCGACTTTGCCCGACACTTCCACCTTCTTCCACTGCTCGTGCGTGGTGTTGATGCGGAAATAGGTAGTGTTGGCGGTGAACGGTATCTGCCGTGGTTCAGCACCAAGCGGACTGAGGCTGGCACCGGGCAGCTGCTTGTTCACCAATTGCGAAATGACTTCGACCGAGCCGACCTTGGCCAGTTTCGGGAGGTTAGCGCGCACGCGTTCCGTATCGACATCGGACCGCACTGCCAGAATGAATTCCGCCCCGTCGAACAGGGAGCGATCGTTTACCTGACCCCAGCGCACACCATGTTTGGCCAGTTGCAGTGGGATGTTGACGGTGTGATCCATCTTCGACTGCGACAGCAGCGTATTCAGCTCCAGAATTACGGCATTGAAACAGTGGCGCTGTTCGCGGTGCATATAGGTCGGCATGAAATTGGGTCGCCGCGCCTTGGTCATATAGGTCGAAAGTTCGCCCGCCAGACCGATCAGGAAAGCGTAGAAATCTGCCGGATGCACCGCTGGCAACGACGCGAAGTGGCGCACCTGCGTTTCGGCTTGATTGAGGATCATCAACGTGAGGTAATCGGAGACGTCCGCCACCGATTTCGCACCCGGCGTGCCGAGCCGACCAGCCAGCGATTCCGCTCGTTGATGCAACATGCCCTCAAGTTCTGAAAGGAAGCGCGGCAACTTCTCGCCTGCGGTGATCGAAACGCCGCAAGGTATGAAGTGCTGGTCAAGCGCAACCGAATCGTCCGCCTTGCGCTCTGTTACGCGGGCGACGGGCAGAGTTTGGTAGCCTTCCAGCCCCTCATCCTCGAACCGCAGCGACAATTGCAGCCGCCCAACGCTCATCGCCACGCGGCTGGCGCTGCCATAGACCGCATCCGATGCTTCAAATTCTCCGGCGAGATAGCGCGTATCGGCCTGCGCGCTTTCATCCATCGCCACTTCGGCGGCCCCGGCGCGCATTTCTGGAATACAGAGGTGAACGATGGCGTCGCGCTTGTCGCTCTTAACGTCGAGCGCCATGGGTGCGGCAACTTCTTCAGGCACGCGGAACGGGGTTCCATCGCTGAAGATGCCCGAACATTTCTCGATCACCAGCTTGCCGGTTTTCAGTTGGCCTTCGGAAAAGCGCAATTCGGTGAGGCCATAGCCGTAGGATAGCAGCGGCGAAACGCGGCCTTCCAACTGAGCACTGACATGGCGATCGAATTGCTGGAAGTGCTGCGGACGCAGAAACATGCCTTCCGACCAGACCGGCTTGTTTTCCCACGTCACCTGTCAATTCCCCCCTTCGCACCGGCGCTATTGCGCGGAATCCAGATACTCTTCGTATCCCTCACGAAATGCAACGCTCATCACGCCATTGGCGTTGGACGTTGCATCCTTCTTAAGCGCTTCAAATACGATAGCATAGAGGTCCCACGGATTCACTTTCCGCGAAAGCATCTTTTTGCTGCCATTGGCCTCTTCAGCCAGCTTTTCGATTTCCTCAGGCGATAACCGCTCGAACACAGCCAAGACGGCGCGCTGCACCCCTGCCAGCATGGCGAGTTGGTGGCGCTTCAAATCCTCGAATGCGCCGCGAATCGATTCTTCTGAATCCTGAAAACCGGGTAGCGGATCGCCCAGCATGACCTTGGCGGCATCCTGCGGCGGCAGATGCTTGAGCGGATTGTTGCGCCCGATAGCGAGAACGGTCTTCTGAACGCGGAACTCATCCTTGAACTCGGCCCGATCGCGCATGAGATCGGACATGCCGAGTACGACCTGACGATACATCACGCCCAGTTTGCGCAGGGCATCGTCCGACAGGCGCAGCTCCTCCGGTCCCATCCCGGCACCTTCATAGAAAGCGGCCCAGTCAGCGGTTCCGGCGGCTTGGGGCGCGGCGTTTGGTGTTTCAGCCGCAGGCGGCGCGGGTGCTGGAGTGGGTGTGGGTGTGGGTGTGGGTTCTGGCTGGTGTTCCGGAGCAGGAGCCGGCTCATCGAGCAGACTGTCTACAGCCGCGGGGCCATCATCCATCAGCGCGGCCGGGTCACTTTGCGGTGCCATGTCGGCGAAGGGATCGTCGTCCGCGACCAGATCATCACCTGCTGATCCGGGATCATCGAAGAAATCGACCGGAGCGTTCGAGCTATCATTCGCCGCGTCATCGGAAGGCGCGCCGATATCGCCAAACGGATCGCCTTCAAGGCTCGCTTCTGTCGCAGGTTCGTCACCGCCAAACCAGTCCTCTGGAATGGCCATATCGGCAGATGAAATCGGTGCGTCCGACAGGATCGGGCGGCTCATGGCAAGGCCGATTGGATCACCAAAATTGTCTTTCCCGCGATCACGTTTGGGTGCCGGTTCAGAACCGATATGCGCACCAATCTCGTCACTCAGCAGATCGTGAAGGCTACCCTCACCGCCGCTGGCATCGCCCGCCCAGATGGGATCCTCTTCCCATCCACCACCGCCGCCCATGTCGGCGAAGGGATCGTCGTCCAACCCGCCGCTTGGCACGTTGGGCAATTCTTCGGGCGGAGCAGCGCCCATGCGCATCCCAGCCGCCATGGCGTCACTCGCAATGGTAATCACAAAACCGCAGATAAACAGCTTATCACCTTCGCGGATCGGCACCGGATTGTGTGGCGTCACCCGCTGTTCCGGGCTGTTGAGCGACACGCCATTGGTGCTGCCATTGTCAATGGCGATCAATTCGAGGCCCGATGAGATGATCTTGCAGTGCTGGCCCGATACGCCATCCGCCTTGGTGCCCAGCAGAATGTCGCAATGGCGCCTGCTGGAGCCGAGCAACAGTTCCCCCGCGTCGATCTGACGCTGGTCGAAATACTGCCCCGGAGGGTCTTCCACGCGGGAAATCAGCAAATTCCACATAGTCAGTTTTGCGCGAGGTTTTCCCGAACCTGTTGCTGTGCCTCCTTGCCGTTTTCTCCAGCCTTCAAGGCTAGACCTATCGGCAACCACACCGCAAGGGGCTGCGGCTTGGCGAGGGCAGGATCAAGGCCCAGTAACAACAGAGCATTGCGCATTGCAACGCCCGTGAGAAATGGCTCTGGCCGAACTTCTGGCTGACCGCGCGGAGCAAGCGTCGGCCCAGCCCAATGCGTTGCCTGCGCCACCCATGACGCGCCTTTGCCGCGATCACATTTGCTCGCCAGTTTTTCAGCTTTCTCGGCATCAGCTGCGGATTGGGATTGCACCCAGTTTTCACTGACTTCGAGTGCCGCGAGTTCTGCTGTGCGTGTATTGATATCTGGCAGCAGCCGCGTGGCGAGGCATCCCCACCAGATCGATTGGCGATGGGGCAACATCAACGCGAGCGCCCGAACCGCATCTTCTTCAAGCCCGCCTCCCTGCAAGGCCTCAAGAAACTCACCGGGTTGCGGCGTATCTTCGAGCAATTGCTGCGCCGCAGCCGTTAAATTGCCGTGCTGAACCAGTTCGGTCCGGCGAAATCGCATTGCTACTGGTACTGGAGGCGCCATCTCAGTTGATCTTCACCAAACCGCCCTGAAGCGTCAGGAGACCAGAGCCCTTGACCGTAGTCATGGCCGATTCCGCATCCAGCGTGGCATCCGCCTTGATCTTGATCTGCGGCGCTTTGATCTCGATCGAGCTGGGCGTCATCGTGATTGATGAGGCCCCCACCTTCAGCAAAATTTCCTGCATTGATTCATGCGAGCTATTGCCGGTTACAGTCGTCTTGCGCACGCCATCAACATTTGTGATCTGGTCCACATCAATCTGCACTTCGCGATTGTTATGGACCTCAAGAATCTGATCGTTGTCGATTTCGATCTTTTGATCGTGGATGATGTGACCCAATTCATCATTATGCACTTCGCGCTCGAAATTGCGATCAGTGTAGAGCCAGATGCGCTCCTCACCTTCTTTGTCCTCGAAGAAGAATTCCTGCGTGACCCCGCCATCCATGTTGGTGACAGAGCGCCAGCCGGTGCGCAGCCCAGCGTCTGCATGCGCATCGGGAGATTTGTTTTGCGGTGAATAGAGAATGCCATCGACAAATGGCAGATCAGGATTGCCGTTCATGAAGCTCACGATCACACGCGTGCCAGAACGCGGCATAAATTGCGCGCCATGGGTGCTGCCCGCGCCCCATTGCTGGCGGACGGGCAGCCAGACTTCCTTGTTGAGCCCCTGACTGGAATAGTCGCGCGCCCCGTCTATCAGCACAGGCACGCGGTATTTGTCGTCCACCGTCGCTTCGCCCATGGCGGTGTTGTCATTGCCGACAACGCCAAGAAAAGGTCCTGGCGCAACGCGCTGCGGTTCGTCGACCGGCGCGCGGAAGACTTTTTCCGCCGAGATGGCTGCAAAACTGTTGGAATAATTGCCCGGCCGATCAGCATCGAACATCCACGGGTCTTCCGCATGGTGCGAAACCTCGGTCAGCACTACCTTCTTTGGAGACAGCGATTCGGCTTCGAGAATTTCGACCCGGCCACCGGCAAACAGCTGCGGTTCGTCAGACTGCCCTTCCAGAAAATCGCTTTTCTGGTCGTGGTGGTCCTCGAAGGCAGTCTCCAGCTTCGAAGAATCGGATTCCTCTTCGACGAAGGCCTTGGTCTCATGTGAGTAGACCTTGGCAAAATCTGGCATCGGCTTGCTGCCGGTGGCGACTTTTTCAGAGTTCATCGAGCTGAATTTGGCGACATCCTGCGATGCAGCGGTTGCGGAGTAATTGCGTTCGAGGTGCTTGATCGCTGCCTTGTCTGACTGCGCGCGAAACTCCACCGCGCCGCCCGGCACATCAATGTAAGCTGATGCTTTGTCGGTGACGATCATTTTGTGACGGAAGGCGCCGGAGCCTTTGTCATAGACGAAGAAATACATCAGTCCGTCATGGCTCAGCAATCGGTCGAGGAAGTGGTTTTCATATTCGTCAAGCCGCACTGAATAGACGCGCGGTTCGGGCGTCGATGCATCCACCGATTTGACGAAGCCTGTCAGGTCCTTCGTCATCGCCTCGAATATGTCGATGCTGTTCTTGTCCTGCACGAAATGGGTATCTTTGGCGTAGGACAGCGCATGGTAGGCCGGGCGCACCTGCACTGCGATGCGCATCGATCCGCCAGCTTTGAATTTGCGTGCAGCATAGATGCGGCCCGCGAAAATTCGCGGATCTGCACTGCCTTGCGTTACGTCGAATTCGCACATTTTCCCGATCAGCTTGGTGCAATCAGGATCGACGTCAGCCACCAGCTCGATCTCGTAGAGAAAGCTCTCCGAAATCGCCTCGCGGCCGAAAAATCTGTACAGGGCGTACTCCGCCACATCCTCGTCGCCCAAGGCGCGAATGTTGAGAAGATGCGTCATGGAATACCCGCTGTCGGGATAGGGTCAGCCGGGAAACGGGGCGCCGCCAAAAAGGCCATGGCGCCCCGTATTCTGCCGATCGGTCCTACTCGACCTTGTTTTCTTCCAGGCTGTAGATCAGGTGCGTCGGGCTTCCGCCGTGCTCCTTGTCGCGGCCGGTAAAGCTCCAGTCGAACTTGGTGAAGTTGAGCGAGACAGACTCGCTCGGCATTTCACTGCCGCCACCATGCGACACGGAATAGCCCGACACGATCACATCGCTCAGCTTGACCGTCAGATAAGCCACCGACTCGCCCTTCACAGCTGCGGTAAAGGCCACTTCGGTGTCACCCACCGGATCGCCTTTCAGAAGCGCCTTGAAGAAACGCTCACTCGATTTGTCGGTCACCTTCGTACCGGTAATTTCGGACACGCTCGGCTCGCTGGTAGTACGGTCACCGCCACGCGCGCTGCTGACACCAAGGCCTGCGCCCCATTGGAAAGAACTCAGTTCAACCTGATCCTTAAAATTGGAATCGGTTGCACTGCCTTTCAACTTGTCGTTTTTCAGATAGATAGCCACCTTACTCTCCTTCCTAAATCATATTGATGCTGGCACGAACCCCTTGCGTCTTTTGCTGTGCCGATATTCTGGCCGCATCACGCTGTTTTTATTGTAACTCAATTTATGTCGAAGGCGTAGTCTTTTTCCTTACCCTTGCTTACCTTGATCGTATTGATCTCCTCGCCTTCGGCACTTCGCTCCAGCAGCAATTGCGACAGGTCTGCCAGCAAGCCCCGCTTGAGGATGTTTTCGATATTTCGTGCGCCGCTCTCGTGCTCGGTGCAGCGCGATACGATGGTGTCGAGCAGGTCGTCCTCCCACTCAAATTCGGCATCGTAATGGCCTTCCACACGTTGCCGGATGCGGCTCATGCTGATCGTCACGATCATGCGCAGGATTTCCGGCGGAAGCGGGAAGAACGGCACCGTCACCACGCGGCCAAGGAAAGCCGGTTTGAAATAGTCGAGCAATGACGGGCGCAATTCAGTCGCCAGCTCTTCCGGCTCCGGCATGGCGGTCGCATTGCGGCACAGTTTCTCGATCGTGTCGGTGCCGGCATTGCTTGTCATGATGATGAGCGTATTCTTGAAATCAATGTCGCGGCCCTGCCCGTCCTTCAGCATGCCTTTGTCGAACACCTGATAGAACACGTCCTGCACGCCGGGATGAGCCTTTTCCATCTCGTCCAGCAGGATCACCGAATAGGGTTTGCGCCGCACGGCCTCGGTCAGCACGCCGCCTTCTCCATAACCGACATAGCCGGGAGCCGCGCCAACAAGGGTGGAGACCTTATGCTCCTCCTTGAACTCGCTCATATTGATGGTCGTGACATTGTGTTCGCCGCCATAGAGCAGCTCCGCCAGAGCAAGTGCGGTTTCGGTCTTGCCAACGCCGCTGGTGCCGCAGAACAGGAACACGCCAAGCGGCTTGCGCGGATCGGCAAGGCCTGCGCGGGCAGTGCGGACGGTTTCGCCGATTACCTCCAGCGCGTAGTCCTGCCCCTTGATCCGCTCGCCGAGTGATTCCTTCACTTGCAGCACGGCATTGATCTCGTCGGTGACCATGCGGCCGACCGGAATCCCGGTCCAACCGGCGAGCACCTCGGCGACAACATCGTGATCGACGACTTCGTAAATCATCGGATGTTCGCCTTGCAGGTCCTTCACCTCGGCTTCGGCTTTGACGAGCTCCTTGCGGGCCTTGTCAGACTCTTTCGAACCCGCTTCAGCCTCGATCAGATTGGCGCGCAATTCGGCGACTTTTTCGACCGCTGCCTTTTCCTTCTGCCAGCGTTCTTCCAGCTCGGCCTTCTCGCCTTCCAGCGTAGCCTTCTCAGCCTGAGCTGCCTCGATCCGCGCAGCCATGTCGGAACCCGAAGCCGCCTCGCGCTCCATCATGCCGATATCGGCATCGAGCAGGCTGATCTGGCGGTCCAGATCCTCAACCTGTGCAGGCGTTGCCACCTGACTGATTCCTACACGCGCGCAAGCAGTGTCGAGCAGAGAGATCGCCTTGTCGGGCAATTGCCGTCCGGCGATGTAACGATGCGATAGGGAGCTGGCCGCTTCCAGCGCCTCGCCCAAAATCATGACGCCGTGATGCTTTTCCAGCACCGGCACCAGACCGCGCAGCATGGCCACGGCGAGCACCTCGTCCGGCTCCTCTATCTTCACAACCTGGAAGCGGCGGGTGAGCGCGGGGTCTTTCTCGAAATATTTCTTATATTCGGCCCATGTCGTCGCCGCGATGGTGCGCATTTCGCCTCGCGCCAATGCGGGCTTGAGGAGATTGGCAGCGTCGTTCTGCCCCTCGGCCCCGCCCGCCCCAATCAGCGTATGCGCTTCGTCGATGAAGACGATGATCGGCGTGGGCGAGTTTTTCACCTCGTCAATCACAGATTTCAGTCGGTTTTCGAATTCGCCCTTGATGCCTGCACCCGCTTGCAACAGTCCGAGATCGAGCGATAGCAGCCGCACATTGCGCAGCGCCTCCGGCACATCGCCCTGCACGATGCGCAGCGCAAACCCCTCGACAACGGCGGTTTTGCCGACGCCCGCTTCACCGGTCAGGATCGGGTTGTTTTGACGCCGACGCGTCAGAATATCGACAATCTGGCGGATTTCCGGATCGCGGCCATAGATCGGGTCGATCTTGCCGTCTTTCGCCTGCTGCGTCAGATCGATGCAGAATTTGGATAGCGAATCGTCGCCGGTCGGCCCAGCAGGAGCGCCCTCCCCACCTTCACCGCCCGGCGCGGCCGATGTCGCAACCGCTGCGCCGGATTCTTCGGACGCAGATGTGATTGAGGCAAAACCCTTGCGCAAATCCTCTGCATTAATCTTCTTGAGTTCGCCGCTCATTTGCCGGGTCATCGGCGCGAGATCCTCGTTCGTCAGCAACGCCAGCACCAAATGGCCCGAGCGCAGTTCGGCAGCGCCCATGTGCAGCGAGGCATAGAGCCAAGCCTCGCGCGCCATCTTCACCACATAGGGCGAGATAGCCGGATTGCGGCCATTGCCGCGCTTGAATTTTTCAATGGAAAGAGAAAGGTCGCGGCTGAACTTACCCTTGTCGATCTCGAAATGATCGAGGATTTCAGCAAGGTCCGAACTCTGCCGGTCGAGCAGCTTTTGCAGCCAATGCTCAATCTCGACATCATAGTGAGTCTGGCTGAGCGCGAGCCCGAGCGCAGACTCAAGCGTCTGTTTGCAAGTCTTGTCCAGCTTGCCGATAAGTGCCGTCAGAGTATCTTGCGCCATCTGTCCCCCATGACCAAAGCTGCATCGCCAGAATGGCCAACGCACGCGTCATACAGATTGCGACCCAATTGTTGTTCGCTCTCGTTTTGAGACCCCCGGCGAACTGCGTTGCAAGCTATACCGCTACTGCATCTTCCACAACTGCTTTTTCCTGATGAATGGCCGCATTATCAATCGGGATGACGCAGTCTTCGAGAATCTCGTCATCACTTTCGAACTCGCCAAGCCAGGTCGTCCAGCCGAGCATGGCTGGCGTTTCTTCATCGCCAAGCCGCATCGGTGGTATTTCGCTGGCCGCGATCCGCAAACGCAGCGAAGGGCGCTGGTCGAGACCCGCAGCCAGAGCGGATAGCTGGCTGATGAGTCGTCGCAGATGTGGCTCGGCACAAAAGCTGCGCAATTGGCCATAAGGCATCGGCCCCAGCTCGATAAGGAAATGATGCTGTACGTCCAACACCGCTGCACCGATCATCGCCGCTTCGCCGGTCTGGTTCTCGGGCAAATCTTCCGGCACGCCAAGTTGGTTGAAACTGCCAAGCGTGCCAAAACCGAGTCTCGATTGTTCTTGCGGCGGCACCGCCATCCACGACGGTTGCGCCTCAATCACGCGCAGATCCAGCCCGGTCGCGACGCGCAACACGGTCTCCACACTGTG
>DFBR01000095.1:0-1789 GCA_002367375.1 Erythrobacter sp. UBA3075
TATCGAGGTGAAGAACCCCAGCGCCCAGATCGAGCACGAAGCAACCACCAGCAAAATCTCCGACGACCAGCTGTTCTACGCCATGCAGCGCGGGCTGGGCGAGGAAGAGGCCGTGGCGCTGATCGTTAACGGTTTTGCGAAGCAGGTGCTGAAAGAGCTGCCGATGGAATTTGCGGTTGAGGCGCAGAAGCTGCTGGCGATCTCGCTTGAGGGGAGTGTGGGGTGATGTCGGTCGAAGAAAGACTCCGCAATGCTCTCGCAGATATGGAAGCCATGCTCAATGAAGGACAGAGCGCAGAAGATGCCGTCGTAGCTTGTGCAGCAGAATATGGCTTCAAAAAGGATGCGCTCAGGATGCGCGCTACTCGTTTCTTAGGAGACCTCACAAGTCTGCGCGCGAGAAACTTGGAGAGAGCTGATCGCCTTTCGAAAGAACATCTTGCTGAGACAGCAATAGACACATTTCTCGTTGAAGAGCCCGAGTCTACTTTTCCAGATTGGTTCGAAAAGCGGGTCGGCCGCCCACCGAGCAAGATCGAGAGCGAGGAGTTCGGCTTACGCTACCTCAAGCATCTAACTCGAAACATTAGTTTTGAACTGTGAATTATATGACTGAACGAAAAACCCTCAAAGTCCGCGATACGACCGACGCTGAAGCGCCTGAGCTTGAGAAGAAGGGCCGGGGCTGGAAGATATCCGACAAGCGGCTCGATGTGCTGCACGATCAGGCGCGCGATATGAAGCGGCATGCGTCCGACGCGCACAAGGCGCTCGCAGCGCGGTTCGCCAAGGCGGACCTTGGCAAATACACCTTCAAGCGCTTTGCCGTGGTTGGCAGCGCGATTGTCGATTTCAATTGCCACAATCTCGGCATGGCCATCGCCATTGACGAGGAGGGCGCGGACGAAAAGCTCGCTCGCCGCCGCGACAAGAGCTTGGAATCGGTCGGCGTGCGCGTAATGCATATCAAGGCCTCCGACATCCTTGAAAACATGGACGAGGTGCTTGCCCGCATCACCGCCGGAATGCGCCTGCGCATCGCCGACAGGGCCGATGCACGGCGCGAACATTTTGCACAGCGTGGGGACCGGTCATGAAGCGCTTGATTGCCCTGTCGGCCCTTCTCGCCTCGCCGACACCTGCGATTGCACAGGACTGCGAAGCCCTGCGTCTCGACCTGCCAGAGGAGATTGCCTTTGCCGTACGACCTTACGTGGTTTGCGGCCTGATCTCTACGGGCATTTTTTCGCAGGCCAGTCACGGCGGCTTCTCTATCGAGAATTGCGCCAACTTGCGGGAAAGCGCTGCGGTTATGGCCGATCAGGAGTTGACCCGCTCGATTACCGATGCAGACCAGCGCGCTGCCTATGTGACGGACATCCTTGAGCGGGCCGATGAATTCATCCGGCTTGCGCGAACAAATGAATGGGCGATCGACCCAGAAACGCAACTTCCAACCTGCACAAACGACGTAAGCGAAACGGACAATGCTGAAAATTGACAACCTCCACGCCGAAATCGACGGCAAGCAGATCCTGAATGGCCTCAGCCTTGAGGTGGCGGCGGGTGAAATCCATGCGATCATGGGCCCCAATGGTGCGGGCAAGTCGACGCTGGCCTATGTGCTGGGCGGCCGTCCGGGTTACGAAGTGACCAGCGGACAGGTGACGTTTAACGGGCAGGATCTGTTCGAGCTGGAGCCGCATGAACGCGCTGCTGCGGGCATGTTCCTTGGCTTCCAATATCCGGTTGAAATTCCCGGTGTGTCCAATGTGCAATTCCTGCGCGA
>DFBR01000095.1:1972-4114 GCA_002367375.1 Erythrobacter sp. UBA3075
CAAGGGCGTCCTGCTGATTACCCATTACCAGCGCCTGCTCGACTACGTGCAGCCCGACAAGGTCAGCATTCTGGCCAAGGGCCGCATTGTGCAGACCGGCGGCCCGGACCTTGCCCGCCAGCTTGAGGCAGAGGGCTATGACGCAGTGATGGCTTCTGCATGACCGACGCTGCGACCCTACCCCTCCCGACGAACCGTGACGAGGATTGGCGCTATGCCGACAGCGATTTCCTCGCTGCGTCGGACCCGCAGGCGATCCATCACTGGCGCACGCTTGATGTGCCAGCGGGTGAAACGCGCGGCGAATACAAATTCATCGCTTCCGGCAGCGAAAGCTCCGGCGCGGTCGATCGCTTGCGCGTCCACGTCGGCCAGGGCGGGCGCTTTGAAGCCTTCATCGTCATCAGCGGCGGGAAATATCAGCGCGTCGAGATCGAAGTGACACTGGAAGAGGGCGCACATTTCGAATTTGGCGGTGTCACGATTGGCGGCGGTGACAAGGTGCAGGAATTCGTCACCCGCACGATCCACGCGCATCCCAATGCGACCAGCAATCAGGTGGTGCGCGCGGTGCAATGGGACCGGGCGACAGGCAATTTCCTTGGCCGTATCGAAGTCGCGCGCGATGCGCAGAAGACCGATGCGGCGCAGAATTTCCGCGCCATCCTGCTCAACAAGGGCGCGAGCGCCAACACCAAGCCGGAGCTGGAAATTTTCGCTGACGACGTGCTGTGCGCGCATGGCGCGGCAATCGGTCAGCTCGATGAAATGGCGCGCTATTATATGGCCAGCCGCGGCATCGCTCCCGATGTGGCGAAGCGCTTGCTGATTCAGGCCTTCGTGGGCGATGCCTTTGCTGCGCTTGACCAGAACGACACGGCGGACCGCCTGCTGGAACACGCGTTGGAAAAACTGGAGACACGGGCATGATGCGTCTCGCTGCAATTTCGCTGGCCGCACTGCTGGTATCGGCTTGCACCACGACAGACGCGCGCGGCGATGATCCGATCTATCTGGAACAGGCGCCGGCACGCCAGACTTACGAGAGCCCGCTCGCTGCAGCAGAGGCGCTGATCGGCAATCACCCCGAAACGATGGAAGGCGGTCCGACCCTCAACCTCCAGTTTGCCCCGCTCGCCAGCGATCCTTCGCGGCTTGAAATGACCGTCCTGATCGAGCCGCTGCTCGACGATTCCATCGCGGCACAGGAATGGCGCGCGGTGTTGATGCAGGGCGATGATTTCCGCTGGCGGATTACCGAGCTTGGCCTGCGCCAGAAATGCTATCGGAGCGGTTCGCGGGATGAATGGGTGGCGCGTCTGTGCCTGTAAGCGATACCCTTTCCCGCGCGCTTGTTCGGCGGACCGATTTTCCCGGCCTCGTCACAGCTGACGGCGCGCCGTGGCATTATCTCGATTCCGCCGCGACGGCGCAAAAGCCGCAGGCTGTGATCGACGCGCTGACTGATGCTGTCGGTAAGGATTTCGCGACCGTGCATCGCGGTGTCTACGCCCGTTCCGCCGACATGACCCGCGCGTTTGAGGAAGCTCGCCGCAAGGTTGCCGCCCTGATCGGCGGACAAGATGCAGAGCTGGTCTTCACGCGCGGCGCGACCGAGGCGATCAATCTTGTCGCCTATTCCTATCCAAACAAGGGCCGCGTGTTGCTGTCCGAGCTGGAGCATCATTCCAATATCGTGCCGTGGCAATTGGCCGGGTGGCAGGTGGATGTGTGCCCGATCACTGCGGACGGCCAGATCGATCTTGATGCGGCCGAAGCCATGCTGACGCGCGAGCATACGATGGTGTCCTTTGCGCATGTCTCCAACGTGCTTGGCTCCATGCTCGATGCAAAGCGCGCGGCCGATCTGGCGCATGGCGTTGGCGCGAAGCTGCTGCTTGACGGATGTCAGGCCGTGCCGCGCATACCCGTCGATGTCGCGGCGCTCGATTGCGATTTTTACGCGTTCAGCGCGCACAAATTCTACGGTCCGACCGGTATTGGTGCGCTGTGGGGAAGGGCTGACCTGCTCGATTCTATGCCCCCGTGGCAAGGCGGCGGGGCGATGATCGACACGGTGACGTTCGAAAAGACGACTTTCGCCCCCGCACCGCAACGCTTTGAGGCGGGCACACCGGCTAT
>DFBR01000095.1:4135-7240 GCA_002367375.1 Erythrobacter sp. UBA3075
GCGCATGAAGCCCGCCTTGTCGCGCAAACGCGCGAGGCTCTGGGCGCGATGAACGATGTGAAATTGTTCGGACCGGCGGACAGCGCGGGCATCGTCAGTTTTCTGATCGACACTATTCACCCGCACGATCTGGGCACCATATTGGATGAAGAGAATGTGGCTATCCGCGCAGGGCATCATTGCGCGCAGCCACTGATGGCCACGCTCGGCGTCACCGCCACCGCGCGCGCCAGTTTTGGCATTTATTCGGATGACAAAGACGTTGCCGCGTTGATCCGCGGCATCGAACGCACCAAGAGGATTTTCGGCTGATGGACAATCACAGCAATACTGAACGCAAAGACGAGAAGGACTTCGTCGCCGCTCCCGCTCCCAACGAAACGGTGATCGAAAAGCCGCCCCGTGCGCGCGTCTCCGATGCGCCATTGCCCGACGAAGAGACAGCAGGCGCCAAGCTGGAGCGCAAGCGTGATTACCTCGACGGATTTCTGGCGAAGAAGCCTGAGGATGTTTCTCCCGGCGAACCCGGCGGCGAATTGCACCAGACCGTGATAGACGCGCTGAAGGACATCTATGACCCGGAAATTCCGGTGAATATCTATGACCTTGGCCTGATCTATAATGTCGAGGTGAGCGGAGATTCCGACGTTGCCGTCACCATGACGCTGACCACGCCGCATTGCCCGGTGGCTGAAACCATGCCGCAGGAAATCGAAATGCGCGTGATGGGCCTGCCCGGCGTGCGCGATGCCGAGGTTGTGGTGACGTGGGATCCGCCATGGGATCCTTCCAAAATGAGCGATGAAGCAAGGCTCGAACTGGGGATGCTGTGATGTCTGACACCAAGACCCGCGCAATTCCCGCCGCCGTCAAGCTTACCCCCGCAGCCGAGCAGCGCGTGGCCGACCTGATGGGCAGAGCACCCGAAGGTGCGATTGGCGTGAAGCTGTCGACCCCGCGTCGCGGGTGTTCGGGTCTTGCCTACTCGGTCGATTATGTCACCGAAGAGGTCGCTTTCGACGAGAAAATCGAAACGCCGGGCGGTGTGTTCTACATCGACGGGGCGAGCGTACTCTACCTTGTCGGCAGCATTATGGACTGGGTGGAGGACGATTTCACTGCTGGTTTCACCTTCGAAAACCCCAACGCCAAGGGCGCATGTGGCTGCGGCGAAAGCTTTATGGTCTAGCGCCTCGGCACCCGATTGCCGTTTCGCTCAGGCGCGCCCGGTTTCCTCAGCGATGAATTCCAGCAGCGCTTGGTCATATTCATCGACCTTGCCATTGAGCCCGATCTGCGCGTCGATCCAGCTTTGCTCGCTTGTCGTGACGGCGGCATCGGCTGCCACCTGATCTTCGCGGCTTGGCGCAGCTTCGCGCTTGCCGAACACCACACCAAAGGCATTAGGTGCCGCCACAGCTATTTCGCCCATGAAGCGGCCTACGCTGACTTCATTATTGGCGATGAACGTGTCCAGCTCCAGTGCGCGATCGCGGCTGATCTGGCCGCTGGTGCTGGCAAACCCCATCAGATAATTGCCGACGCCTTGCACAAACAAACGCTTGAATTCAGGTGCATTTGAAGCGTGCTGCGTCGCGTCCTTGATGCGGAACAGCATTTCGGCTTCGCGGCGGCTTATGGCGGCAGGGCGATCGCTCGCGACGCCGAAGATCACCCGGCGGGTGAGTTTGCATTCGGCATCGGTAACATGCGTATCCGACAATTCGCCGCCATCGCGGGTCGGGCCGGTGCCGGTCAGCACTTCGTCTTCGATCACCTCAATGACATAGTCCTTGAGCGAATTGGGAACATTGCTCGCCTTTTCGATAATGCGGGTGAGCAGTTCGAGTTCAGTCATGGAGCAGACCTTGCCGTCTGCCTTGACCTGCTCGACCAGCCAGCGCGCTTCTTCCTCACTCGCATAGCCGCGCGGTTCGCTGCCTTCGAGGACGTGCTGCTGCATCGCTTCGACGAAGAAATCGCTCCACTCTGCACTCGGATTGGCGGTGGCGTGCTGCGCGGCGAAGATCGCTTCCGCCTCGGCGCGGGTCATCTTGCCGTCGGCCCAACCGGCCTCGCGCATGGCGAGGATTTCATCCGTGCAGATGCCTCCATCTGCGGCGGCGGTGCGGGCGATATCGGCGAAGTGCATGCTCATGTCTGACAAAGATCCCCTTGTTTGCAGATTGCAATCGCACAACAGCCTTAAATTCGCGTTACCGGGAGCGCGAAAGCGCCTGAATACAGGCCAGCCTGTCCACTGCCGCTCCATCGGAGGCGCGCCGTGCTTCTATCCACGTTGCAACTGGCGCCGTGCCTGGCGCTAACGGATAGAGGAAGATGTCGAGCACGCAGGCTTCGCCCGCAAATTGTAGCTTGCGCATATCGCCTTCGACAACATCGAGCCGCGGTTGGCCGAACCGGCGCTGCAAAGTGCCCGCTTCCTCGCGGATAATCCCGCCAAGGCCGGGGCCTTCCATGATCTGCGGCACAGGAAGCCCCGCTACGGCTGTTGGCGGCGGAGCCGGACGGGTTGGCGGAACCTGCGTTGTGGTGTCGGGGCGTGCTGGCGGAGGCGGCGCCATTTGCGGCGTGGTCGCGCAGGCCGAGAGCAGTCCGGCGGTAAGGAGGAGAGGGATCAGGCGCATATCAGGCAGCAATGACCTTGCGATTGGAGCGATGAACAAGATGTGTAGCACTCGCCGCGCCGAGCACGGGAGCGAGGAAATTCACGAACGGCACCACCAGCATCGCGGCAATCACTCCGCCCAGCATGAAACGCTGTCCTTTGCCGACTGGGGCGGATTGCGCCTTGTCCTGACGATGGCGCAGCCAGACCATGTCCTGTAATTCACGGCCCAGCAGCAATGCGTTGACCAGCCAGAACACCGCAAATGTGCCGATCCCGGTGAACAGCAGGATGATCGCAATCGGCAGCGCGATGAGGTTGAACAGCAATGCGCGGCCCGCAGCCTTCGCCGCATTGCCCAGCTGTTCACCAAAGGCCAGTTCGCGGGCCATGCTCGCTTCATCCGGGTAGTGACGCCGTTCAACCGCCACGACCACTTCATCGGCGAAAAATTGCACTACCGCCATGGCGACGAT
>DFBR01000095.1:7390-8504 GCA_002367375.1 Erythrobacter sp. UBA3075
GCGCCGTCGAACAATTGTCCGAAACCCAGCGCCAGAGATGTTGCCAAGGATGTTGGAACCGTTGCCATCGACGCTTGCGATTGCGCGGCCCTTGCGCCAAGTCAACGCCGAACCGGCCAAGCTGCCGGAAAACCAGATGATTGCCTGCTTCAGGAGACTGCATGACTGCTCCCCGTTACGACGTTATCGCCATCGGCAATGCCGTGGTCGATGTGATCGCTTCTTGCGAAGATGAATTGATCGAAGAACTTGGACTGAATCGCGGCGGGATGACGCTGATTGATGCCGAGGGCGCAACCTCGCTTTATGCCGCGATGGGGCAGGCGCGCGAAGTTTCGGGCGGTTCGGCTGCGAATACGCTGGCGGGCGCTTCCATGCTCGGCCTGCAATGCGCCTTTGTCGGGCAAGTTTGCAACGATCAGCTTGGCGAAGTTTTTACCCACGATATGCGCGCCACCGGCATCGATTTTGACACTGCGCCACTCAAGGATGAGCCGCCCACCGGTCGCTGCCTGATCTTCGTCACGCCCGATGGCGAGCGCACGATGAACACTTTCCTTGGCGCAGGCCAGTTCCTGCCCGCTACAGCATTGGATGAAGAGCTGATCGCGAGCGGCGCGATCCTCTATCTCGAAGGCTATCTATGGGACCCGGAAGAGCCGCGCAAAGCCATGCGCCGTGCCATCGAAGTGGCCCGCGCGGCAGGCCGAAAGATCGCCTTCACCGCTAGCGAAAGTTTTGTGATCGACCGTCATGGTGATGATTTCCGCGCCATGATCGAAGACGGCGTGATCGATATTCTGTTCGTCAACGAAAGCGAGCTTGCCACGCTTACCGGCGAAGATGATTTCGATGCCGGGATCGATGCGATTGCGGGCAAGGTCCCCGTGCTGGTGGCAACCCGCAGCGAAAAGGGCGCCGTTGCTGTTGCGCATGGCGAACGCGCTGAAGTGGCTGCCGAGCCCATCGACAAGGTAATCGATACAACCGGCGCAGGCGACCAGTTCGCCGCCGGTTTCCTCTCCGGCCACGCCAAGGGCGAACCGCTGGCCGCGTGCCTGAAGCGCGGCGCAGTGGCAGCAGCCGAGGTGATCAGCCACTACGGCCCGCGTCC
>DFBR01000222.1:0-1779 GCA_002367375.1 Erythrobacter sp. UBA3075
GGAGAAATCGATTATTGGCGAGCATTGTTTCGCGCGACGTACAAAGCCGAATTGCGGGTGGAAAAGCCGGGGCGGGAGGATTCTATCATCTCGCTCAATCACGCGCATTTCGACGGGCTGTTGCCCGATGCGATGGCGGAAGCGGGGATCGCTTTCAGCACAGCTGGAGACACACTTCGGCCCTTTATGGACAAGCGAGAGCGCCGAAAAATCATGCGCTGGTGGCACCAGAGGCGACGGCTGGGCAAGCCCATCAATATCGCGCGCTTGCTCCGCGCGACCCACACGTTTGACGGTGCGGGGCGCTATGCCGCGTGGAAGGTAGAGCGCCATACCGGCGTGAAAGTCGAAGTGACGCCATGGCGCGAAAAGCACCCGGTGCTCGCCGCGCCTGGTGTGCTGTGGAAGGTCTGGCGCGCAAAACGCCAGACTTAGGCTTCCTACATATAACGCATACGGATCGTCATTGGCTTCACTTCGTGGCCGATGGAAAAGCGCGTGCGATTAACGCTTGGGCGGCCCAGGTTGAAGATATTGATACTGGGATTGTTCGACATGCCGCCGCCATCGGTGGTGATATCGGTCCTGCCATTGTCATTGACGTCATGCCGGATGGCAATGGCATAGCTGCCGGTCGCGGGGACCGGCATACAGACCTGACGCGATCCTTCGTGGGCTGGTACTTCGATGCGGTGCAGCCAGCGGCCTCGTTCAAGCCAATCGGCGCGCGTTCCGCGATAGAGCTGGATGCGCAGCGTCCCGGTTGCTGCCTCGATATCGGAAATGTTGATCCACACGGCAGGGCCATCGCCCTGGCACGGCGCGACCGAATGGCGCAGTTCCTGACGATATTCCTGCGCGCTGGCGGGAGCGGCGAGGCCAAACGCGGCCACCGCGCCAAGCAGCGTGGCGCCACAAAGGCGAAGATTGCGGGTGGTCATCATGTTTCGTCTTAAACCCTGTTCTACGTTAGCCGGTTTCCAGTCTGAATCGCATTATGTTGTCTTCTTTGCGCAAGAATGCCTGCCATGAAGCAAAAGTCCTGCATTCATGTGACCGCATTCAAGGCTGGTCCGTGATTGCCGCTGTTTTGGACAATTTCCACTGAACAGCGCCTGAAGAACTCTGTCAGCTTCGTAAAACCATGAGTTTTCCCCCGCGATTGTCGCATATTACCCCCTCGCGTGCTTGAGCCGCGATTCGCGCATCTTTATCTTGCGCTATGCCCATGACCAACCCACTGATCTCTCCTTCTATCCTCTCCGCCGATTTCGCGCGGCTGGGCGAGGAAGTCCGCGCAATTGATGAAGCGGGCTGCGACTGGATCCATGTCGACGTGATGGACGGGCATTATGTGCCCAATATTACCATCGGGCCTGACGTCGTGAAGGCGCTGCGTCCGCACACGGCAAAGACCTTTGATGTCCATCTGATGGTTTCCCCGGTCGACAATTGGCTGCAAGCTTTTGCCGATGCGGGCGCGGACATTATCACTGTCCACCCGGAAGCTGGCGCGCATACGCACCGCACGGTGCAGGCGATCCGGGGGCTGGGAAAAAAGGCGGGCATTTCACTCAATCCGGCCACGCCAGCCAAAATGCTCGACTATTTGCTCGAAGAAATCGACCTTGTGCTCATCATGAGCGTCAATCCCGGCTTCGGCGGGCAGAGCTTCATTTCCTCGCAGCTGCGCAAGATCGAAGCGGTGCGCAATATGATCGACAAGGCGGGGCATGACGTCATGATCGAAGTCGATGGCGGGGTGAATTCGGAAACCGC
>DFBR01000222.1:1916-3022 GCA_002367375.1 Erythrobacter sp. UBA3075
GAATTGCTGGTTGAGCCTGAGGTGCATGCCTCTGTCGAAGCCGATTCCGAAGAAGCCGCGCCCGACACGCATGAGACCATTGCAGCGGATCGTGCGCTTGTCCTGACTGATTTCGATCCGCCCGCCATTTCGGTGGGGGATCGCTTTGTGCGCATGGCCTATCGCTTTGGTGTTTCCGGCAGCACATTGGCCTCCCCGTTTCGCAAGCCCGCGCGCACGCGCTTGCTGGCGACTGTCGAGAGTTCGCTTCACGGTGACCGTGCGGCGGGCATGGCGCTGCGAGCGGGGCATTTCTTCGTGCATGGCGTCAAATCGCCCATCGCGCAGGTCGATTTCGGGCCAACGGCCAAGGTCAGCCCGCCGTTTGAGCGGGTGGTGCATGGTTTCACCTGGTTGCGCGATCTCGATGCCAGCGCGCCGCGCCCGCAATGCACCGCTGTTGCTGAACGTATTCTGCAAAGCTGGCTCAAGGCCAATCCGGCTCCCGGCAAAGGCCCTGCTTGGAAAGTCGAACATGCTGGCTTGCGCCTGCTCGGCTGGCTGGTTCACGCACCGCTGATCCTGTCTGGCGAAGGCAAGTCCTTCCGGCAGGATGTTCTGACGACGATGGAAGACACTGCGCGCTGGCTTGATCGCAATGTCACCCGTGCGCCCGAACGCATGGCCGAGATTGCCGGCTGGTGCGCAATAACCGCTGCCGGATTGCTGTTGTCCGATGGCAAGCCGCGCCGCCTGTTTGGCGAGGCCGGACTGGCGCGCGCGCTGGGTGAGCTGGTCGGCGATGATGGCGGCGTGCTGTCGCGCAGTCCGCTGGCGCAGATGCAGGCGATCGAACTGCTGGTCGATTTGTCGGCCTGCTATCGCGCCGCGAAGCGCGAAATTCCCGAAGCAATCGACGCGGTTCTTTCGCTGCTGGTTCCACCGCTGCTGGCGCTGACCCACAGCGATGGCGGGCTTGGTAGCTGGCAAGGCGGCGCGGCGGTGCCACCCGACCGGCTGGCCGCGCTGATCGAGGCAAGCGGCGTGCGCGCACGTCCACTGCGCGAACCGCGCGGGTGGGGCTATCAGCGCCTGACCGCCAAACCAGCGGTGCTGCAAGTCGATGC
>DFBR01000222.1:3203-3785 GCA_002367375.1 Erythrobacter sp. UBA3075
CATGGCAAGCTGGGCGGCGGCGTGGGCGAGGTCGAAGTGGATTTGCGCACAGTAAAACTCGACAGCACCAAGCTGGGCGGCGGCGGTGCGCGGAGGCTGGAGGCGAGCCATGATGGCTATGCCGGGCGCTTCGGCCTGCTGCACAAGCGCATATTGATTCTGCGCGACGATGGCAGCGAATTGCGCGGCGAAGATGTGCTGGTGCCTTCAGGGCGCAAGGGCAGGCGCGGCAAAGTGCCGTTCGCGATCCGCTTCCACCTTGGCCGCCATGTCGAAGCAACATTAAGTGAAGGCGGACGCAGCGCCAGTCTGGTCCTGCCCGACGGCAGCCTGTGGCAATTCGCCACCGGCGCGCCCGAGCTGGAAATTGAAGAAAGCATTTGGGTCGATGGAAACGGACGCCCGCATCCGGTACAGCAGTTGGTGATCCAGGGCCTCGCCTCGCGCGGCGGGGGCAATTTCGCCTGGCTGCTCAAACGCATGGGATAGATTTGACGCATGACTGACGTTGCAATCAGGCGGGCACTGCGTTCAGTGTCTGACAAGACCGGCATTGCCGAACTCGCCAGCCGCTTGGCGAAG
>DFBR01000120.1:0-11014 GCA_002367375.1 Erythrobacter sp. UBA3075
TCCCACCGAACGTCCACGCCCAGACTATCGATATTGTCGACAAAATTGGGATGCGCGCGGCGGATTGGGTCGGCATCGAGGATCGTGGATTCCCCATCGATTGACGCTGCCACCATCAGCATCGCGATGGCTACGCGAATGATATAGGGGCTGGTCACTGTCGCCGGGACAAGGTTGTTGCCGCCAAAGGTAATCAGACGGTGCGGATCGCACAGCAGCGTATGCGCGCCGAACAGGCTCAGTTCTGTGTGCCATGTCAGCCCGCCTTCATAGACCTTGTTCCAGAACATCGTCTGGCCCTTTGCTTTAACGCCAAGAGCGATAAAGATCGGCAGAAGGTCAGCCGGGATATAGGGCCACGGCGCGGCCTCAACCTTGGTGGTGATGTGGCTGGTGAAATTCTGCTGCACGACTAGCTCTTCAGGTGCATCAAGCCGTGACCAGCCGTCCGCATGAGTCACATGCGCGCCGAATTTCTCAAACGTACGGTCTATCAGCATGAAATCTTCGGGCCGCGTGTTGCGCACCGAAATATCGCCGCCCGTCACCGCTGCCAGCGCAAGGAATGTGGCGATCTCGTGAAAATCCTCAACGAAGGTATAGTCGACCGGCTTGAATTCCTTACAACCATCGATGGACACCATTGAGGTGCCCTTGCCGCGGATCTTCGCGCCCATCTGTTCGAGGAAGGTGCACATTTCCTGCACATGCGGTTCGCAGGCGGCGTTGACGATCTGGCTGGTGCCATTGGCGGCCAGCGCGCTGATGATGAAGTTCTCGGTCGTGGTGACGGAAGCATATTCGAGCCACATGCGTGTACCCTCTCCGCGCCGCGCCTTGCGAAAGACGATGTCTTTCTTTTCGTAGTCGACCTCAGCGCCAAAGGCCTTGAACACGGCGACATGCGGATCGATCTCGCGCGCGCCCAGCGTGCAGCCCTTCACCTCATGCTCGAGCCGCGCTTCGCCCAATCGTGCGAGCAGGCCGGGGATCATCATGATCGATGCGCGCATTGCCTGCGGCAGTTTCGCCTTGGCGGAGGGAGAGATGGTCGAGTGATCGATGGCAAAAGTCTTCGCACCCTTGTCCCACTCCACCGTGCTGCCAAGATCGGTGAAGAAGGCGTGGATGCGCGTCACATCGGTAATTTCCGGCACATTGCGCAACATAATCGGCGCATCGCTGAGCAGCGTGGCGCACAGGACGGGGAGCACCGCATTCTTGTTGGCCGAAGGTTCAATCTTGCCCTTCAGCTTCTGCCCGCCCCTTACATACAAAGCCGTCATTCGTATTCCTTCAAATCCAATATAGATCGCCAGCGCCAATGCCCGGCGGATCAGTAACCCATCAGGCTGAGAACTTCCTTGCGGCTGCGATGGTCTTCCAGAAAGCAGCCATGCAGCCGGCTGGTCGTCATGCCGACACCCGGAGTGCGTACACCCCGGCCCGTCATGCAGCCGTGCTGCGCTTCAATCACTACAGCTACACCATGCGGCTGGAGATTGTCCCAGATGCACTGCGCCACTTCGGCGGTGAGCCGTTCCTGAATCTGCAAGCGCCGGGCATAGCCGTGCAGCACCCGCGCCAGCTTCGAAATGCCGACCACCTTCTTGTCTGGCAGGTAAGCAATCGCTGCCTTGCCGGTGATCGGTGCCATATGGTGTTCGCAATGGCTCTGGAAAGGGATGTCTTTCAGCAGCACGATTTCGTCGTAGCCACCGACTTCATGGAACACGCGGGAAAGATGCACGGCCGGGTCTTCGTCATAGCCCTGACAATATTCTTTCCACGCACGGGCAACGCGCTTGGGCGTGTCGAGCAAGCCTTCGCGTGAAGGATCATCACCCGCCCACTCTATCAGAGTTCGGATCGCATCCTGCACGTCATCGGGAACGTGGCGTTTGCCATCGGAATCGACTTCAACCGGACCTGTTTGACTAGTCATTCGCGGTCTTTTTCCTGCTCAATTTGCGTCGCGCTCTGGCCAATAGGCTGCCCTCGCGGAAAAGGCCATGGCGCGGGGCGCGGATTTCAAACAGGTCTTCGGGCTCTTCCGGATCAAAGGTTTGGCGCTGCGCCAGCTCGGCAAGCAACGAATGGCGCAAGCCTGCAATAGCTGACTGCGCCTTGGCATTGCCCGGACGATCGCAATCGATGAAGACATCGCACTCGCTATCAAGCCCCATCGATAACCACACGCACACGCCGAGCGTGAGCATATCGCCACACGCCCGGCTCTGCGGATGAATCGTCGAATTCCTCGACCCGATCTGCGATGTCTTTCAAACGCTCCTCCGGAGCAAATACCTGTTAACGCAAAGGGTCGGCCCCTGGCGTATTCCATCTATTCCGGCGGAAGCTCGGCGCAGTCAAACATCGCGTCAGCCATCGGGGTAGTCTCTCTCATGCGGCCAACGAATGCAGTGTATCGCGGTTCCGCGATGACAGCTGTCTGGGCAGATACATTAAAGGCCACCGCTCCGACTGGAGAGATGGCCTTTAAATGGTGCGCCCGGAAGGATTCGAACCTCCGGCCCCCTGATTCGTAGTCAGGTACTCTATCCAGCTGAGCTACGGGCGCACTTGAGAGGCGGGCACATAAGCGGGGCTGCTATGCTTGGCAAGGCCCTATGGCGCCGAATGTGAGATTTGTGCGAGCATCCTGCGGTCCATCGGCGCGAGATCAAGCTTGGCTGCCTCTTCGAAGCAGAACCAGCCCCAGTTCTGGCCATCGCTAGCCTGAACCGCGCCGCACGGCTGATGCGATGTGTAAAGAAACAGAACAACCTGCTTCTCACCTGCCTCATCCGCAAAAACGCTGGGTTCCAGCTGAACCGGATCAAGCGCAATCGCCAATTCTTCGGCGATCTCCCTGACTAGCGCAAAGCGCGGAATTTCCCCGTTTTCCACCTTGCCGCCGGGAAATTCCCACAAGCCGCCGTGATGCCGATCTGCGGGCCGCTGTTGCATCAAAACGCGTTCGCTTTCGTCGAACAGGGCAAGTGCAACAACGGGGATCCATGTCGGAATATTTGCCAATGCAGAGCCTCGCTTCAACCAATTCTTAACACCTGAAGCTGCATTTCGGCTTCAACGCGCTCTACCAATAGGGGACTATCCTGTGCTGGCGAAGAATTTCTTGAAGCTCATTGCTGATGATGAACAGGGCGCGACGGCCATCGAGTATGGCCTCATCGTCGCACTCATTGCGATTGCGATAATCACAGCAGTGCAAGGGCTCGCCACTGAAACGGCGAATATGTGGAACGGCGTTGAATCAAAAGCCATCGAAGCAAGTTCGGGCGCACGATCTTAGGATTTTCTCAAGGAATTCCCCGTAGTTCGGGGATAGCTCAAATCGGGAACCCTATTTGAGCCGGGTACTGAAGACTTAAACCAGGAGACTAAATATGACTTTCTTCAAGAACATGATCCGTGACGAACAGGGCGCCACCGCCATTGAATATGGCCTGATCGCTGCCCTTATCGCTGTTGCTGCCATCACTGCGATGCAGAGCCTCGGTAACGAACTCAGCACGACCTTCAACAACGTGAAGACCGAGCTGACCGAAGCGAACAAAGCTAACGGCTAAGTCCTTCGCCTCACGGCAAAAAAAGAAGGGCGGCGGGGAAACCTGTCGCCCTTTCTTTTTGCGTGATGTGAGCAGCCCAACATTCTGCGAAAAAAAAGGCCGCCCCATGCAGGGCGGCCTTTTCGTACTCTCGGCACGTCTTGGCGGGTCAGTTCGCCCGGATAACGATCTTGTATTGGCGTCCCGGCACGACCGAATCGCTTGATCCCAGCCCGTTGAGGACCCGGAAGCGGGCTTCCTGACCGTCGGTATAGGCCATGCGGCGGGCCATCGTGGCGACCGAATCGCCGCGTCCTGCCGTAACAATGTCGATTCGCCGGGGAATCACGCTGCCTGCTTCATTCGCGCTGATGCGACGCATCGAATTGAACAGCGAATTGAACGTGCCCGCCTGCCCTGCCGGAGTGATCGCCTGGAAATGGTAGGCTTGGTTGGAAGAAAACTCGTAGGCGAAGACGGTAACGTCCACCTGCTGCTGGCCATTGTTAACCGTGGCCGTGCCGTATGCGGCGGGCAGGCCATTGATCGTGGTGCGCTGAATGCTGGCCGGAGCGAGCTGTTGCTGATCCCCGCCAATGGCCTGAAAGACCGAACGCAAATAGCTGTTCAGATCATTGTTATACGGCCCGGTTGTCAGCTGCGCCCGGCCCGCATCGCCATTGATGGAAACCGCGCGCGTGCCATTGACCATGTAGAAGCCCTGCGGCGCGGTGAAGCTAAGGCGCAGAATCGGGTGTATGAACTGGCGCCCTTCGATCACGCCTTGCTGGGGATCGTCGCCATAAATCAGCCCGTCAATGCGGCTGAGAAATGTATTGCGGTTGGTTACGCCGGTTCCGGTTCCCGCCAATTGCGCTGCATTTTGCACGCGGCTGGCAGGATCAGGGTGCGTGGATGCCCATTCCGGGATCGTCGCATTGTTGCGCCCCTGCAATTGTGCATCGAGCTGATTTTGCGCCGCAAGGCTTTGCAGCAAGGTCGCCATGGCGCGCGGATCGTATCCAGCGCGATTGAGATATTCGATGCCGAGCTGGTCCGCCTCAAGTTCCTGATTGCGCGAATAGCTGAGCGTCAGCATCTGCGAGCCCTGCAACGCCCCGCGCGAAATCGTGTTGCCCAGCGCGCTGTCACCCAGCAGGATCGAGGAAAGAATGGCAATCCCCACACCGCCGAGCTGATTGCGCTGCGCCGTTGCTTGACGACGGGCCGAGTGGCGCGCGGCGACATGACCGACTTCATGGCCCAGCACAGCAGCAAGTTCGGCTTCATTGTTCATCAGATTGACCAGCTGGCGTGTCGCATAGACATAGCCACCCGGCACCGCGAAGGCGTTGTTCACGCTGGAATTGAGCAAGGTGACTTCAAAGGCATCACGGCTGTTCGCCAGCCCCGATTGCACTGCGACATTGGAGCCGACCTGTTCGACATAATTCGCGTAGGGTCCCGTCATTTCGCCGCCGAATTCAGCCACGAATTGCGGATGATATTGTGCTCCGACCTGCGCTTCCTGCGCAGTAATGGGAGAGCCGGGCGCGACATTTGCGCCGGGAATTGAAGCACAGGCAGACAGCGCCAGCGACGCTACTCCGGCAACAGCGGCAGCCCTGATTTTGCGAGACGACAAGTTTGACATGCGAATTTCCTCCAACCCTCTTTGACCGGCAGATTACCCGCCCGACCATTGTTGAGTCGAACCGCTATCCTAAGCCGATGTTCCCACGCAAGAAATCCGTGAGAATATCCGTGGCCGGACCACTACCGCCCCAGATCGCTGCCAATCGCCAGAAAGCGCTCTTCGCGTTGACGGCGCAATTCTGCGGGTGGGAGGACGCTCAGCGCTTCCAACTCGTCATCAATAGCAGCGGTCAGACTGGCCACGGCAGTGCCAGCATCGCGATGCGCACCGCCAGCAGGTTCCTCCACAATCCGGTCAATGACCTTAAGCGCAAGCAAGTGCTGCGCGGTCAGCTTCATAGCTTCGGCAGCTTGCGGAGCTTTCTCAGCGGTGCGCCATAGAATCGATGCGCAGCCTTCGGGCGAAATCACCGAATAGACGGCATGTTCAAACATCAGCACGCGCTCTGCACTGGCCAGCGCAACCGCTCCGCCTGAACCGCCCTCGCCCACAATCGCGGCGACCATCGGCACGCCCAATGCCAGACACGCCTCTGTCGAGCGGGCGATAGCTTCAGCCTGCCCGCGCTCTTCGGCTTCGATGCCCGGGAAGGCGCCAGAGGTATCGACCAGCGTAACCACCGGCAGGCCAAATCGGTCAGCCATTTCCATCAGGCGGATCGCCTTGCGATAGCCTTCTGGCTTGCCCATGCCGAAATTGTGGCGAATGCGGCTTTCGGTATCATTGCCCTTTTCATGTCCGATCAGCACGATCTTGCGGCCTTTCAGCGTCGCAAGTCCGCCCATGATTGCCTGATCGTCTCCATAAAGACGATCCCCGCCCAGCGGCATGAAGTGATCGAAACCAAGCGACACATAATCATGAAAATGCGGACGGTTGGCATGGCGCGCAACCTGCGTCTTCTGCCACGGCGTCAGATTGGCATAGGTTGATTCCAGCAGGCGCACGCTTTTCTGCTCCAGCCGCTGCAGCTCCTTCGAAATATCAACATCGTCGTCCTCGCCAGCAGCTTCGCGCAATTGCACAATCTTTGCTTCCAGCGCGGCGACGGGTTTTTCAAATTCAAGGAATGAAGCCATGGGAGAGCCGCTACCGCCCCGCGCTCTTCGCTGCAAGAGGATGTCGCTCATTCACCAATGCGACAAGCCGTGCCGAATCGACATGGGTGTAGATCTGCGTGGTGGCGATATCGGCATGACCAAGCAGCGTCTGCAGCACACGCAAATCCGCGCCGCCTTCCAGCAAATGCGTGGCAAAGGCATGGCGCAAGACATGCGGGCTGACCTTCGCGGGATCGCATTGGGCGCGCGTGGCCATAGCTTTCACCAGCTGAAACAGGCGGATACGGCTGATATGGCCTTTGCGCGAGGGGAACAGGAAGGGCGAGCTATCGTCCACACGCGCCGCCATCCAGCGCACCAGAGCCGCCTGCGCACGGCGCGACACTGGCACCATGCGTTGCTGGCCGCCCTTGCCCTTAATCGTCAGGAACGGCGCATCGCGCGGCACCGCACTGACCGGGAGGGAGACAAGTTCTGTCGCGCGCAGTCCCGACCCATAGAGCAATTCCAGCAAGGCCAGCATCCGTACCGCTGCGGGCTTGTCGCTCGCTGCCTCGTCTTCGGCACAGGTAAACAGGCGCTCTACTTCCTCGTGCGAGAGAATCTTGGGAAGCGGTCGGCGTGCCTGCGGACGCGGCAGAGCAGTTGAGGGATCGTCTTCGCGCAGCCCCTCATCCACGCAAAAGCCGTAAAACTGACGCAGGGCCGACACTTTGCGGGCGACGGTGGAGGGGGCAAGATCGGCCCAAGCACTGGTCAACGGCGCGAGATCTTCGCGCGAGGCAGGCAGCAGATTGCCCACCACTTCCTCTGAACCCTCCAGGTCGCGGCGATAGGCGATCAGCGTATTGGCCGCCGCGCCCCGCTCTGCCGCGAGCATCGCCAGAAAGCTGTCAATTGTGGAGGACATGGCAGGCGCCTCCTTACCCTAGCTACGCGCGACCGCCTCCGCGGCGATCATCCGGGCTTCGGCAGAAAGACCCACGCGGTTGAGGGCCGAAACGATGTGATAGAGCTGGCGCGGGGTCATCTGATCCCAGCTTTCCCCCTGCATTCCCAAGCCGGCAAGAAACGCGACCAGCGCCGCATTATTCACCTGGGCTGCCTGCCCGATTTTTGTGCTCCAAGCACTGGAACGCGTGTAGCTCACGCCAAGGTCTGTGCCGAGTTCGGCAAAGTCATTATCTCCCAGCCGTCCAAGTCCGGCGAGGCCTGCGACAAGAAACGCAGACTTGCGCTGCTCTGCGCTACCGTCGCCATCCATGAAATTCCTGACTGCACCTTCGCTGACCGCGTTGCTGCGCTGCGGTTGTGCGAGCGCGAGCAAGGCCCATGCCTCGCTGCCCTCCGGCACGACCGATCCCCAGCGCATGGCGTTGGCATCCAGTCCTGCGGTGAGCATCGAAGCGATCAACGGTGCGGCATTGTCGAGCAGATCTTCGCTCACCGGCATTCGCGCGGCGGCATAGGCCGTCAGCACCCACCCGCCGTAGGAATCGCCAGCGCCATCCCAAAGCTCTTGCATGGCAGCCATACGGTCCGCCACGCCGGGCGCCGTGTAGGCATCGCGCAGCAGGCCCGCTGCGGCTTTATCCTCGCGCGAATAGGCATCGCTGGCCCACAGCTGCGAATATAGATCAACCATTGCCGCGGAAGACAGAATACCGCGCGCTCCCGCGCTGTCAGCCGCCGAAACGCGCGCCATTAGCGGAGAAGCCGGTATCAGAACTTCGCTCTTATCCGCCCATCCGGGCGCCCCATCGCGCAGCTCAGAGGGAATGTCTGCACCCACGGCCCGGGCAAGAGCAAAGCGCCATGGCGTAAGGGTTTCAACCTCATCCCACTCGATCTCGACCGCGCGGCCGCCTTGCCCTGCCGCTCCGGCAAAACGCTGTGCCAGTCGGACATCAATTTCGGGTGCGACACCAGTGCCAAGTGCGCGGCGCAGCCTGCGTTCCGCTCCCCGCGATTCGCCCAGATAGGCGGAGCAGATCGCTTGCAGCAATTCCCACTCGCCATCCTCGCGCAGATCAGGTTGCAAGCGCGCGGCGGGACACATGCCGAGCACATCGCCGGTTGCGAGGTAGGAATCGAAGGCCGCATCGGCCAGCGCGACATTGTAATTGCTGCCGTCTACATCCTGCACCAGCGTGCGTGCCACCGCACCTTCACCCATGGCGATCAGGGCTTGGGAACGCAGCGCGGCAAATTCCACAGGATCAAGGCCGGCGGGCGCATCAAGGCGGCTCGCCAGCGCCCGGCGCATCAGGATATGGCCCCAGCGCGACACAATCGGGCCATCACTTGCCGCAAGGGCTGCGCGCACCAGCTGCGCAGGCTGATTGGCTAGCGATGCAGTTGGGAAGCCACCCTCTGCCTGCGACAATACGCCCACTTCGGCGATGGCGCGGCGCGCAGCGGCGGGAATATCGAAGCGCGGGCGCAAGCCGAACAGATCGTTCACCTCGTCCGATTCCATCGCCTCCAGCTCTTCAAGCGATGGCAGATCGGCGGGCAGTGCGGCGCTTAGCGCACTGCCGTCGTCATCGGGAATCGCCTGCACCACAGGGGCGGAAGGCGTGCCACCCGAAGGCGCGACCGGCGTGACCGGACGGGCTGCAGTAGCAGTTGGCGTCGGGACAGGCGCGGGCGTTGGCGTGGATTGCGGAGGAGGATCGCGGAATGCAGGCGGCAACAAATCTTCCGGATCGCCAGCAATGGCAATGGTGGACGACAATACCAGCGCCGTGCCGCCCAGCAGGAGTGCGATTCGCTTCACTGATCAGTCTCCGGCACGTTCACGGGTTCCACAATCAGGCGCGGTTCCGTACGCCCGCCATCCAGCCAAGCGACGACCAGCAGCAGTAATAGCGCAAGCCCAAGGGCGATCAGTATCAACATCAGGCGCTTTGACACCTCGCAGTAAATCCCGTTTTTCCATTTCGCCATCGGGACAACTTGTCCGACGACCTTGCAGCGCGGTTAGCCCAACTATAGGCCATGCGGCAATGACCATTACCCGTGATCTGCCCGATGATAGCACCATCCGCGCCGTGCGAGCGCGGTTGAAAGGACCATTGGTGATGGTCGGCATGATGGGTGCGGGCAAATCCACCGTGGGTCGCAAGCTGGCGACCACGCTCGGCATGGACTTCACCGATGCCGATGATGAAATCGTTGCTGCGGCGAATATGTCCGTCGCCGAAGTATTCGACAAATTCGGCGAGGATTATTTCCGCGACGGCGAGCGGCGCGTGATCGCGCGGTTGATGGAAGAAAGCGGTTCGGGCAGCGTTATCGCGACCGGCGGCGGGGCCTTCCTGCAGGAGGAAACGCGTGCGCTGATCCTCGAAAAAGGCGTGGCAATCTGGCTCGATGCAGCCACCGACACGCTGGTCGAACGTGTCAGCCGGAACGACAAGCGCCCCCTACTGCGCACCGGCGACATTCCCACCAAGGTCAGCACTATGAAGGCAGAGCGCGAGGCGACCTATGCCGAGGCTCCGATCCATGTAAAAAGCGACACCGGCCCGCATCAGGTGGCGGCGAACCGCATAATTGAGGCGCTTGACCAATGGCTGTGATCGAAGTCGCTCTGGCCGGGCGCGAATATGACGTGCGCGTCGAAGCCGGCCTGCTCGCAGACATTGCCGGTCAATGCGGCGCGTTGCTGCGCAAAGCCCGCGTTCCGATTGTGACCGATGAGAACGTCCACCGCTTGTGGAGCGAAACGGTCGAGGCCTCGCTCGCCAATGCAGGCAAAGAAGCGCGCTGGATGATCCATGCGCCGGGTGAAAGCGCCAAGAGTTGGGACGGATTATCCCGCACTGTAGAATGGCTGCTGGCCGAGGAAGTGGAACGCGGTGATCACATCATTGCGCTCGGCGGAGGAGTTATCGGCGATCTGACCGGCTTTGCCGCCTCTATGTTGAAACGTGGCTGCGGTTTTGTGCAAGTGCCAACCACGCTGCTGGCGCAGGTCGATTCGAGCGTCGGCGGAAAGACAGCGATCAATGTTGCTGCGGGCAAAAACCTTGTCGGCGCGTTCCATCAACCATCGCTGGTGCTGGCCGATACGGCAGTGCTCTCCACCCTGCCCGACCGCGAGATGCGCTGCGGATATGCCGAGGTCATCAAATACGGCATTCTTGGCGACGCGGAATTCTTCGCATGGTGCGAAGCGCATGGGACGGACGTGCTTGCGCATGATGCAACAGCGGTCGAACTGGCCGTGACAAAGAGCGTGCATGCCAAGGCCCGCATCGTGGCCGAGGATGAGCGCGAAACGTCAGGCGCCCGCGCATTGCTCAATCTGGGCCATACTTTCGGCCATTCGCTGGAAGCCGAAACTGGCTATTCGGGCCGTCTGCTACATGGCGAAGCCGTTGCGCTGGGCATGGTGCTGGCCGCGCGCTATTCGGCGCGGCGCGGCTATATTTCGGATGCCGAAGTGCAGCGGATCACCGCCGCCATCAACTCTGCCGGACTTCCCGTAGAAATTTCGGCGCTGGGACTGGATTGCAGCGGCGAGGCGCTCGCCAATCACATGTTGCACGACAAGAAGATGGACGCAGGCACCCTGCCCTTCATCCTGCTGCGCGGAATTGGCGAGGCATTCCTCGATCACAATGTCGCCCTGTCAGATATCGCTGACTTCCTGTCGGAGCAATTGCAGGTGCATTAGGCGCCGCTCACTCCTCCTCGAAAATTCCGATTTCATTCAC
>DFBR01000120.1:11057-11750 GCA_002367375.1 Erythrobacter sp. UBA3075
TCGCCCTGTGCTGAAACGACGATCACGCCGCCGCTGCCGCCCAGTTCTTCGACTTCGGCCATCAGATTGTCGCCCGCCTCTTCCGGCCCCATGCCCGACAGACGCATCAGGTCACAGATCGATTTGGCGACGACCGCGCGGATGAAATACTCGCCCGATCCGGTGGCAGAAACTGCGCAGGCACGGTTGTCAGCATAGGTGCCCGCGCCGATAATCGGACTGTCACCGATCCGGTCCCAGCGTTTGCCAGTCATCCCGCCGGTTGACGTCCCTGCCGCGAGATTGCCTTCCCGGTCGCGCGCCACAGCGCCAACTGTGCCGAAGCGGTGTTCGTCATCTTCCAATGCCACTTCACGGGCGCGGAAGCGTTCAAGAGCGCGTTGGCGGTGCGGGGTGATGAAATACTCGATTTCGGCGCGCTCAAGCTCGTGATCGCCCGCGAATTCCTCTGCACCCTCGCCGCTCAGAAAAACATGGCGGCCATCTTCCATCACCGCGCGGGCCAGCAAAATCGGGTGGCGAATGGTCGACACGCCTGCGATCGCGCCAGCGCTACGATCTTCGCCCAGCATGATCGATGCGTCATGCGAAATGCCGCCATCCCATGTTAGCACTGCGCCGCGTCCTGCGTTGAACAGCGGATCATCCTCCAACAGCGTAATCACCGCGAGCACGGCATCTTCCGAAGTGCCG
>DFBR01000049.1 GCA_002367375.1 Erythrobacter sp. UBA3075
AACAGCGCCTTCATGGTTTAACGCGCGATGAAGCGCAGCGGCTCTAGACCTTCTGCGAGACCTTGATCGCGACCTTGCAGCCGAGCCGGATGGCGGCGGACAGCAATGGATAGGCTGGCGCACGCTCGGCCCCCGCCTCCATCGCCGCGTCAAGATGTTCGCGCTCATCCTCGCGGAAACGGTAGATCATTTCGGCCAGTTCAGGATCATCGCCATCGCGCTCCAGCTCATCCAGCTGAGCAGAATAATGCTTGTCGATTTCTGTTTCGACGGCGGCGGTACAGGCCATCGCCGCTTCAGGCCCGAGCAGCGCCGTGCCCGCGCCCAGCGCATAGCCAGCGACATTCCAGAACGGTTGCAAAGCGGTGGGGCGCACGCCCCGCTTGGCCATCAGCGCATCGAATTCCGCGCGGTGACCCGCTTCCTGTTCGGCCATTCCGCGAATCTCTGCCGAATGCGGCCCGCGATCGCCCATGACCGCGAGTTGCCCGGCATAGATACGCGTAGCGCCAAATTCACCGGCCTGATCGACGCGGATCATGTCTTCGCGTGATGTGCTCATGCCTTAAGTTCTCCAGTTGTTCGCTCCTTTGCGGCCAACAATGTCCATATGGTGACTGCGCCGCCGATGGAAAGTAATGCATTAAAGCCCGCCAGCGAAATGCCCAATAAGGTCCATGGGGCAACATCGCAGCGCACCAGATCGAACGACCTGAAATCATTGCCCGTGCAGCCGGTAATGCCTTCCCACCAGCTATATTCGACACCCGCATGGAACGCCCCGATCAGTCCGGAAGTCAGAACGCCGCCCGCTGCCAGTGCAATCCACATGCGTTTGGGCGGCGCGAAGGTGGAGATCGCGGCAAGGCCAATGGCGGCGAAATGCGGCCAACGCTGCCACCAGCACATCTCGCATGGGAACAGGCCAAAGCCATATTGCGAGATATAGGCACCGGCGAGCAACAGCGCAGGGATCGCCAAAGCCAGTTGCTGGGCGAGTCTGTCGGATCTGGGAAGCGGTTGGGTCATGCGAGGCCTTTAAGCCGCAAACCTAATTTCTCGCAATGTTTGTCCCTGCGGTACGGCGCAGAGTGCGCACGGCATAGTCAAGCTGGAAGTCGTCCACGCCCATTTCCTCCAGCTCCACAGCAGTCAGCTGGAAGCGGGGGTCGTCGAGACGATCGCGTGTCAGAGCTTCGTCCTCAACGCCAACCTCGTTGATCAAATGCCCGCGCAAATCGCTTTCGCGCAGGGCAAGGCGTTGGCGACGCTCCGCGTCGGGATCGGACAATTGCGGGACCCGAATATCGGGGGCAATCCCGCCCTCCTGCACGCTGCGGCCTGACGGCGTGTAATAGCGCGCCGTGGTCAGCTTCAGCGCCGAATCGCGCGTGAGCGGCAACAGCGTTTGCACGCTACCCTTGCCGAAGCTGCGTTCACCCATGACGAGCGCGCGATTGTGGTCCTGCAGTGCCCCGGCGACGATTTCGCTGGCCGAAGCCGAACCTTCGTCAATCAGCACGATAATCGGCAGGCCTTCTGCCACATCGCCGCGATAAACCGTTTCGGCATCGTAGAAGATGGTGTCGCGGCGAGCGCGCCCGCGCTGAGACACGATCTGACCTTCGGACAGGAACAGATCGGATAGCGCCACCGCCTCATCAAGCGAGCCGCCCGGATTGCGGCGCAAATCGAGCACAAGGCCGGTCAGGCGGCCGGTTGCTTCTTCCTGCAGTTCCATCAGGCCCCGGCGAACGTCGGCCCCGACATCGGCGGAAAATTCATTGACCTGAATATGCCCGACATTGCCTTCAATCAGGCTCCAGGTGACCGGCTCCAGCTCGATCACGCCGCGCGTCACGACGACTTCGAAGCTGTCTTCGCGCCCCGCACGGAAAATCGTGAGTTCAATGTCACTGCCCGCAGGCCCGCGCATTTGGGAGACGGCCTGATCGATTTCGAGGCCATAAATCAGCTCACCATCGATGTGGGTTATGTAATCGCCCGCCTTGATGCCTGCCTGATCAGCTGGGCTGCCACGGAACGGCGAGACGACTTTCACAGCGCCATCTTCCATCTGCACCGAAATGCCGAGGCCTTGGTAATTGCCGTCGATCATGGTGTTCAGCCGCTCGAGCGCATTGCCATCAATATAGGCCGAATGCGGATCGAGCGCGCCCAGCATCCCGTCAATCGCGCCGCGAATCAGCACTTCGTCCTCAACCGGCTCAACATAGCTGGCCTTGATCCGCTGATAGGTAGCGAAAAGGCGAGCGAATTCGGGCGAGGCGCGGCCTTCGACCTGCGCGAAACCGGCGGTGGTGGCGGGCAAGAGCGCAACTGCGGTGCACAGCGCTGCGGCACGAATGGTAGAGGCGAATTTCATGTTCTGGCGGATCCTGTCCGTAAATATCCCGAAAACAGTGTATCGCACAGGGCCGCTTAACGCCAGATGATGCAAAGGGCGGTATTTTCTGGCCCAAAGTGAGCGCGTGCTATCCTGCAAAAAGCAAGGGATTGACCGGCTCGCCCCGACGCCGCAGCTCAAGCGTGATCGTGGGCCGGTCCGGCCCCGCAACGCCCAAGGGCGCGCCGCCGACAACGCCTTGTCCGACTTCGACATCGCTGCGCACAAGACCGGTTATCAGGCTGGTCCAGCCACCCGGATGTTCGACAATGACGATCCGGCCATAGCCGCGATACGGCCCGGCGAAAGCGATGCGGCCACCGGCTGGTGCGACAACTTGCGCCCCGGCCAGCGGAGCGAGCGTAACGCCTTGGCTAAGGCCGGCCTCTTCAGGCGCGCCGAACCCGGTGACCAGACGTCCGGACACTGGAAGAATGTAGGGAGAGATGCTGGCACTGTTCGGCGCTGCAATTGGCGCTGATGCACCTGCTACGTCGGCAATTCTT
>DFBR01000162.1:0-5223 GCA_002367375.1 Erythrobacter sp. UBA3075
GAGAAGGAATATGATCTTGTCGTAATCGATGGCCCGCCAGTGCTTGGTCTGGCTGACGCACCGTTGATCGCCGGACTGGTCGATGCCGTGCTGCTGGCCATTGAGGCCAATTCCGGTAAGTGGCGCTTCGTCGAAAACGCGCTTGAGCGGCTTGAGCAAAGCCATGCCAACGTGCTCGGCGTCCTGGTGACCAAGCTGGACGAACGCAATTCCTCCTACGGTTATGGCTATGGCTACGGTTATGGCTACGGCTATGGCCGCAAGGATGGCGAAGAAGAGGGCGAAGTGCCCGCAGTTGCTCGCCCGGCAGAGGCATAGCCCGTGCACATAACGCGCCTTGTTCTGGCGATTGGCATCGCGGCTCTGGCTCCGGTGGTGGCCTTGCAATCGCTTGCCAATGCCAAGCTGCCGCTGCCGCCTGCCGAACATTGGAACGGTTACCGCACGGCGACCTCCGCGTTTGCGCGGCTCGAAGCGAGCGAGCAGATCGAAGGCGGAATGCCGCAATTCGCCGTTCGCGAACCGGGGCCTGCGCTGGCCCGCCGCGCTTTTGCAGCCGAGCCATTGGCGACCGATGCGCTGTTTGTTTTGGCCGTCGATGCGCGGCAAACGCGCGGCGAAGAAGCTGCACGCGAGATTGTGCGGCTTGCCGGAGAGTTGGAGCTGCGTAACCGCTATCTCGGCGTCTTGCGGATGCAGGATGCGCTTGCCGATCAGGACATCGACGCAGCTTTCGCAGTTCTCGATCAGATTACCCTCGTCAATCCCGACATGGCCGGCCCTTTGGTCACAGCGATGACCCCGCTTCTGTCGGAACCGGCATCGCGCGCCAGCATGGCTGAGGCACTCGCACGTGAACCCGCCTGGGCCGAGGATTTCTGGACCTTCGCACCGCGCAATCCCGATGCCGTGGTGGGACTGCTGGATTTGCGCTCTCGCGTCGACATGGGGACCAATGCTGAAAGTGATACGCTGCTGTTGACCGCTGCTGTCAGGCAGGAACGCTATGATGAGGCGCTGGCGATGTGGGAAAGGCTCGAAGGCAGTGCCACCGACACACTCGCCTATAGCTCCGATGAGGATTATGCCCCGATTGGTTGGGCGTTCGAGCAGGATGCGCGCAAATCGGTCAATCTCACGCAGAATGGCGGTTATCGTATCTTCGTTGCGGGCAACAGTAGCGGCGCGATTGCGCAGCAATTGGTACGCCTGACGCCCGGTGAATATGTGCTTGAAATGGATGGCCAAGCAGATGTGCTGACGCGGCTGCAAAGCGCGTTGCAATGCGCCGACAGTGACGCCAACCCGCAATGGCGGACAGGCGCAGAGGAAACGCGCTTCACCGTGTCGGGTGAATGCTCAATCCACTGGCTAATGCTGGGTGCTGATACGTTTGAGCAGAGCAATACAATCGAGGGCGTCTTGACCCGGATCGACTTTCGCCGCGCCAGCTAGAGCGCGATCAGCGACCTTTCATCTGCGCTGATATTCCTCGGGATCGTAACCCAGACGTTCCATTACTGCTCCGGCGATTTCGCGCATGTAACGCGCATCGTCCGGCGTGCTTGCGGTATTCCAGTCCTGCGCAGGGAAGCGTTTACTATCGGCGATAATCGCGGTCGAAGCCGGTGTGCGCGACAGTAGGCGACCAAGGCGCGACTGGTTGATGGAGCTGACTTTCTTCGGGAGAAATGGCTCGCGCATGTCCGGCTCACGGCCAATATGCGCGCCTATCGCTCTAAGCGTAGTGCGCGGATCGCTGATTAACTCACGATAGCCAATGCTCATGATCGCGGGCAGCGCCAACCAGCCCTCGACATGGCGGACCCACCATTCCAGCATTGTGTCCCTGCCGTTCCAATGTGCGTGCTGGACAAACTGACCCAGCGTCATCTCGGCCACGCCGGGATGGTGGGTCGAGAGAAATTGCTTGTATGACACCATGACGTCACGCGGATCGCGATGGACATATAGCATATGCGCATTCGCCACCGTCTTGCGCCATTTGTCCGCCAGTTCGCGCGTCTCCTCTGCCACCCAGGTTTCCGAAAAATCGGCAAGATAATGCGTTTTGATCAGCGGGTTGGGGACTGCGGAAAGGATCTTGACCGCCAAATCGTCCGAGAACGGCCGGACGTCCGAAGTCAGCCGCTCGATATTGAGATAGAGATGGTCCAGCGGCTTGCCGAACATGCGGCTGGAGCGTGCCGTGGGAAACTGGCGGCGCAAGACGTCCAGCACGAGGTGCGTGCCTGAGCGTGGGTGCGATGCGACCATGATCGGCTTGGTATTCATGGGAGAAGCCTCAACTCGCGCACCTAGGCGACATCCATAATGATCTTGCGCGACAGATAGCTGATGAGCAGCTTGTCGGGCAACGAAATGCCAGTGCGCCGTGCGGAGGTGGCGGCGTGATCGCGCGCCATGGCCGCAGCTTCTGTCAGACCGCTGACATAACGCGCCGGACCCCAGTTCGAGAGAATTTTAGCGCTGTGTTTGCCCCACTTCGCGCGCTGCTCGGGCGACAGTTGGACGAGGGTGGAGATGGCGCTTTCCAGCTCTTCCGGGTCCGCAGGATCGAACAGTACGCCATTTGCGCCGTCCTCTACCAGCTGAGCCGCACCAGCACTGCGCGATATTGCGAGCGGCAATCCACTCGCTCCAGCTTCGGAAATGACGAGGCCCCATTGCTCATACAGTGCCGGATGGATGAACGCCTCGGCGAGCCCGTAGATCGCTGGAAGGTCATCATAGGCACGAAAGCCGAGCAGGTGAACGCGGTCAGCCATGCCCAGCCTGGAGATCAGGTCGTGAAGCATCACGCGATCTCCGCCATCGCCCAGCAGGCAAAGGTCCGGGCAGGTGTCATGCGAGCCAGCCACCTTGGCATATGCCGAAATGAGTGCAGGCAGGTTCTTCTTGGCGATGAAGCGGCTGCTGGCGAGGAAATAGGGGCGAGCGGGCAAATTGTGCTGATCGCGCACTGCGGCGGCATTTTCGCGGGCAGTCTGCGCTCCAGCGGCAAAGTGAGCGTTGTCGACCACATCATAGCCGCGCGTAATGCGCTCCTGTGCGATACCCAAGGATGCGAGATAGGCGCGGTGTGGATCGCCCGCCACAAAGCCAGCATCGCAATAGGAGATGATGCGGCGCTTGATCGCCTCGCGCCAGCCGCTGCGTGCTGCATCGGCGGCCTGACTGTCCGACATCATCACCACTCCTGCGCCATTGTTATAAGCCCAGACAAGCCCGGCAAAACTCTCTGCACAGGCCCAGCCCGGCAGGGCGACAATTTCGGGTTTGATCGTGTCGAGCGCATTGGCGACATCGGCCTTCGCGCGCCCCTCGTGGACGGCCGTAGCGTAGGCGGCTTTGCCATCATAGAGGCGATACGCCTCGTATTCGGTGCTGGCAGTCGTCACGAAGCCTTCGAAATTGCCTTCATTAGCAAGCGAGATCACCGCGAAATCGGCACCCGATGCCGCGAGCGCGGCGAAGCGCGCGTGGTGATAATTGCCGATTTGCCGGGTGAGGACCGCGATGCGCATGTCAGCTTTCGGGCGGAGGCGAAGGCAGTGGAGCGGCTTCGGTCGCGCTCTTTTCCTGGCTCAGGTGACGTTTGATCTTGGCAGGCGCGCCAGCGATCAGGACACCGTCGGGAAATTCACCGCGCACGACGCTGTTTGCGCCAACGATGCAACTGCGACCGATTTTCGTGCCAGGGCCAAGATAGGAATTGCGTCCGATCCAGCTGAAGTCGCCAATCTCTACCGGAGCGACAGTGAAGCCTTGCTCGCGCACGCCTTTGCCGGGAATATGCACATGTTCCTGATCTCGGATCGAGACATATTCGGCGATCGCGACACGCTTGCCGATGGTGATGCGCTCTGACGCAACCAGCACGCTGCCTCGGTTGATCGTGGATTCGTCGCCTAGCGCGATGATGCCATCGCGGCCCGGAGCGAGCAGCAGGTTCTCTCCCAGAACACAGCCACGGCCCAGTTCGATGCGGCATGGTAAGTGGCTAAACTGGATCGGGCCATAGAACCGTGTGCCGCGCGGGGCGGGGCGGTGCCAGATGAAGACGCGAAGATTGTACCACGCCCAGCGCAGCGCCATAATCAGCCGCTGAAACATCACAGACATTCCTCTGAGAAGTGTAGCCAAGCCGTGTTCTCCCTAACGCCCGCTCTCAGGTGGGACCAGCTGCCTGCCGCGCGCCCGCCGGTTGGCTGCTGCGCGCGCTGCCTGTGGTTGGCGGATCATGCGGCCACGGCTGAATTTCGCCAGCAAATAGGCGCCCCAGATCGCCAAGCCATAGATTGGCATGCTCACAAACAGCCGTTCATGCCCGTGGGTGATGGCGGTAAGTGAGAATGGCAACAGGCTGACATAGGCGACTTGCCAGAAGAACCCGGTCTCCATTGCCCGGCGATACAGGTTCCCGAGAATATAGGCGATCAGGAAGAAATAGAGCGCGCCGAAAAACCAGAAATCGCGAAAGGCCGCGCCCGGACCCGTTGGCGTGGTGCCCGTCTGAAAGAAGAAATTGTATTCATTGGCGAGATATTCGGCATTGATCCGCCCGGTCCCGGACATCAGATCGCCTTTCAACTCCCGGCCAACCAATTGTCCGGGGACATATTGGTTGACCAGCCGGTTCCACAGACCGCCGCCGTAGCTATAGTCACCGGTATCGTTGACATATTGCACCATGTAGGCGGCGTTGCGCACATCATACGCCAGCTCCGCATTTTGCCGCAATGTGTCGGAAATACTCACCCTCTGCCAGAGTTGTGGGTTGATGATCGAGACGGTTTGCCCGGTCTCATACTCGATCTTATTCTGTGCCTGACGCAGCGGCGCGATCGAGAATACGACGACCCCAAACAGAACAATGCCGGAAAGCACGGCTGGCAATGGCACACGGATGCGCCTGGCAAACCAGAGCACAGCTGCGAAGGCCACCATCACATCGATCATCTCCGAACGCCGCAAGAGCACGAAAGCAACCGGCACGCAGATGATGATATTGATCGCAGCAAGCGTCATGGTGATGGCATTGCGATCTCGCAGGACAAGCAGCAGTGAAGCAACCATCGCCGGAATACGCAATTGAGCAAAGAAAGAGACGATCACAATCGGACCGCTCCACTGCGAAACGCCCGCATATTGCGGACGCATTTGCTCCAGCAGCACGTTCGCACCAAGCGAAAGCGCCGT
>DFBR01000162.1:5329-5542 GCA_002367375.1 Erythrobacter sp. UBA3075
GCCATGAACGCAAGGTCGAAGATTGCATCGCGCGGGACCAGCGGATCACCTGCAACCAGGATGAGCTGCGGCGCATACCAAAAGCCGAAGACCAGAGCCATCAGGGTGGGCGCGTGCAGATAGCCGGCTGGTTCCAGCAGGCCGCGAACTCCGATCACCAGAGCGACAAGGAGCAGGATATAGGTCATTCTTCGGCGATGCTCCTTGCGGCGC
>DFBR01000162.1:5628-12958 GCA_002367375.1 Erythrobacter sp. UBA3075
GCCAGCCTCAGGTGTGGTGACAATCGGCACGCGCGCGCCCATCGCTTCATAAGTCACTCCGGCGCTGCCTTCGGCGATACTGGGGAAGGCGAAGACATCCGCAGCAGCCAGTTCCCCGCGCATCTGATCATGCGGGATGCGGCCGAGAAAATTCAACTCGCTGGTCTCGGGGCGATTGCGCACGGTGTCGGTAACGTGCCCGGCAATGCGGAATTCATAATCATGGCCACGCTCGCGCAGATTACGCGCCGCCTCAGCCAAGGTGTGAATGCCCTTGCGAAGACCCGGTTCCCCCGCGAAGAAGATGCGCCCTTTCTCCGTTTTCGGCTCGATCTCGAGAAACATCGGGTTGGTGGTGTAGGGCACGAGCAGTGTCTTCTCGCGCGGCACGCCGAAATTTTCGACCAGATCGTCTTGAACGAAGGTGGACGGGCACAGGAAGATATCCGTCATCGCAAGCGTTTCTGCGCTGGGACGAAAGGCCGGAACATCCTTTGTCAGCGTTTCACCCCAGAAATAGCCGTCCGGCTCCCAGCCCGGATGTCGCCGCCGTTCCTCGCGCACGATCCGCTCGGCCGACAGGGCGATGACCATATCCGAAATGGTGGTGAGACCGGCCTGCTTGGCGGCGGTCAGCATCCCCTGTGCTTCCATGAAGATCACCAAGAGGTGCGAGGCGTCGCCAAAACCTTTGCGCACCATTTTCGCGCCGACATTTTCATGCGCATCGATATAGGCGCGTGCGCGCTCGGCTGAGCTGCCTTGCCGGGCTGCCTGTTCCATTTCCAGAGTCCATGAGGGGAAACTGGTGGTCTTGGCGGCGACTTCGGGCGGGATTTGTCGCTTGGCCAGCTTGCGAAAGCGGCCGCCGAGCTTGTCGGCCAGCGGGGCGACCAGTTTGCCGATGCCTGCCGACCCCGTCAAATCGGTGTAAAGCGCTTCAAGCATGCCCGCACGATCAAGCGCGATCGGCATGTCATATTGCCGCCGCGATCCAAATTGTACGACAAGGATATTGGGTTTGTCGGCCTGGCTCATCAATCCGGTCTCATCAGTTTGGTTGGCCTAGGCGAGTGCAGTTGCGAAGTGAAGGATGGTTTCGATTCCACTGGCGCTTATTTGAGGTTCCAAATCGACCGCTCACGCCCAAGCCGATCAAGCAGCCTGCCGCAATCTTCTCCCACAAGATCGAGAAAGGCGCTCCGGGTTTCGTCGCTGACCGCAATTTCCCGTGTGTCGCGTTTGAGAATCATGCGGGCGAATTTGCGCAGCCGTTCCGGGGCGATCTTGCGCAAAGGTTCATCCAATCCGAGCGAACGGATTATTTCAAGCGCGGGCCTGTCGCTGCGCTGGGCAACCGATTTGTTGGCGTGGATCGCTTCATCGGGAACGAATGCTGAGATTTCCAGAAAATCACAGATCGTTTGGTAGAATGATGTGGGATCTGCCACGAAATCCTCGAACAGGACAACGCGCACATTGTCTTCGCCCAAGGCATCCTCGAAGCGGCGAATTTGCGTGTCGTAGCGGCTCGAATCGACGATGATATTGGCTTGTCGCAGGGCCTTGTTGGGATCGGCAGGAAGTCGCTGGTTTCCGGCATCGCGCATCTCGCGCCACATGGATATTGCGCGAGGAAAGGGATCGCGCACGACATAGAGCGCTTTGAATGCACCGCAATCGTTCACCATTCGGGGCAAGGCCTCGGGGTGCGTGCCGACACAGGAATAGCGCCAGCTCTTTTCGCCAATCGCCGGTTCTCCGGCAAAATGGCTGTAACGGCTGCGATAGAAATCGAGGCCCTTTGCATAGCTGGCATCGAAGGCGAAAAAATTCGGCTCATGCACCCTGCAGAAACACACTTCCGGATGCTGTTCGAAAAACTGCGCCAGGCTGGTCGTCGCACATTTCGCGGTGCCGACAACGAAGAAATTGGGCAGGGGGGCGAGAGATGTATTCAAGACTGGAGTGTTCTTTCAATTCGGCAGCGTGCGATAGAATTACGGCGTATCGGTTGATGCATCGGCATCTGCAGGCACTCTTATGCGGCGTACCTGCCATACGACAAGTGCGGCCAGAGTAATGAAATAGGCCGCGCCCCCCATTCCGCCCGCGGGCAGGCCGATTTGCGTTAATCCGCCGAATGACGCGCCAAGGAATGCCACGAAAGCGATACATGAGAATTTCAGAATGCGGCCCGCACCGATGGTGTTTTCGATCAGCGGAAGGGCCGCGAACAGGCAGGCATTGGTCAGTGTTCCGGCCATCAGCCACAGCAAATTGGGATAGGCTGCGCCGAATTCTTCGCCGAACACCAGCTCCAGAACCATGCGACCAAAGGGGATTGTAATAAGGAAAATGACCAGCGCCACGCCCGCGACAGGCAGGCTGGCACGCAAGACAGTGCGCTTGGCTTCGCCGATCTCACGATTGGCTACTAGTTTTGCGATAACCGGATAGACCGAGATTTTCCCGGCCTCGGCAAATCGAGCGAGAAAATAGGCGCCCCGGAAGGCTACGCCAAACAGCCCCGCCGCAGCCGGGCCGAGCAGCAGCGAGATGATCAGCACCTCTCCGCGCCGCAGCATAATGCCGATTGTACCGGTGGCCGAGACAGCGAGCGCGAAGCCCATGAATTCGCGGCGGCCAAAGTCGCTGTTGTTGCGCACGCCTTCGTGCTTTTCCAGCCGACTCACCATGATGAAACCGCTCAGCGAGACGCCAATTGCGGTTACCACATGGATGAGCGCGATGGAGTAGACGTAATATTCAAGCGGCGCGGCGATCCACCACAGCACGGCGGCGTTGACTACAAGCGCGGCTGCCTCGGCAACGTTGAACATGATGGGAATGCCGAACCGCTCGGTCAGGCGAAAAATCCCCACGCTGGCGCTGCGGATCTGAAAGCCTGCGCTGATTGCATAGACGACACCGAGCCATTTCAACTCGCTATCCAGCCCGAAAGCCTCAATGAAGAACAGGAATACGACGATCGCGGTCAGCGAGGCTGCAAGAGCGGCGACGAAATCCAGCCCGAGCGCGAAGAGATAGCGTCGGCGCAGCCGTGAATAATTGCCTTCGGCCAGATCGCCCGCGCCAAAACGGTTGAGCGATTGCCAGGTCTTGAAGCTGAAAATGCCGCTGAACAGTTCGGTGACCGACTGGATGACAATCAACTGGCCGAACAGCAGCACGCCCAGCGCATTGGTGTTGATCCCCAGCGCTACAAAATTGAGCGCTGACACGCTCGATGTCCCCATTACGACCTTCGCGAAGTTTCGCCGAAGATTTTGGAGCGGGGTCAATGTCGGGTCTCTGCCTGCGGGCCGGGCGCGTTAGATGCTGTAGCCGAGCGCTTCTATATCAGCGCGATAATCTGCCAAGCCTTCGCGGATCGCATCGGCCTGTTCGGCGGTGATGCGTGAAGTCTGCCGTTCGTTGAGGTTTTGAAGAGCCATCGGCTCGTAATCCTTGACTGTCACCTTGGCGTCTGCGCGCAGATCGGTAAGGATCGGGAGCAGCTCCTGCAGCGCATCGACGAACTTCTGCGGATTCTCGGTCAATTCCTCATATGACATGGTGAGCGCGGCGATTTCGCGCGCCTTCACCAGATAGCCAGCGCGAACGCCGTAGATCTTGCCGAGAAGGCGCAAATGGTCGGCCTCGGTCTGAATCGTTCCGCGATATTCCGGACACCAGCTGCGGATCACCGCGGCGAGGGCATAGCGGCGGAACCAGCTGGCGCAGGTCGCCAGCGGATCGCGGGTGAGGCAGATGATCTTGCGATCCATCGGCGCCAGCGCATCGGCGATCTTGCCAATGCGGCATAGATTGGGCGGAGATTTCTCAAAGATGACACTGGGTGAAGGGTGCGCCGGAACGCGCGAGAGCCACACGCGGCGCAGTTGGCCTTCGTTGAAAGGTGCTTCCGGGTCCCAGCGTGTACCAGGCGTCGAGATCGCCGGGACAAGCCATTGGCCTTCACCGCTCTTGGTCAGTTCCACAACATGTTGCGAATGGTTCAGCAGCTTGGCGATGGCAGTCGAGCCGCTGTTGGGCATCGTTGCCATCAAAAGCCATGACACATCATCACGCTGTTCCCACCGCGAATTGACCGCCGCACCCGCGCGGGCGAGCATGCCATAGGCATTGAGCGCGCTCGACTGGGCGAACCAGCGCAAATGGTGCTTCAGGTCGGACTTGTCGGATTGCGCCTGATCGGCAACGGCCATGGGCTGGTACTCTTGGTTGTGCGGTCGAGAATGACGCGGGCGGTAGCGAGTCGCCTTTCGCGCCACAACTGCTTTGTAGGCCGTGCGCCTATTCCGTCTCAACCCGCCGCGCTTCGACGATGACAACCGGGTCGGCCAGCATCTGCCCTTGCATCCAGCCTTCACCAAGCTCCGGATCGACCGGTGCGGCGTGGATTGCCTCGACCACATCCATCCCCTCGGTCACATATCCGAACACCGCATAGCCATGCCGCCAGACGGGATTTTCAGCATCGGGATCGGCATCCAGCCCCGTCTGGTCGCCCACCATGATGGAGAAATCGCCATTCGCCGTGCCCGGCTCTCCCATCGCCATGCTGATCGCGCCGCGCGTGTGAGAAAGGCCGGTCAGGGTGGTTGGCTCATGCTCGATTTGCGGCAGCACGCGGTCAGGGTCCCACTGCGCGCCGCCTTGGATCAGGCCATTAGGTTGCTCACCCCAGTCCATCTGCATCGCCCGGTAGAACACGATGCCATTGAAGCGGTCTTCATCGATATAGCGCAGAAAATTGGCAGCAGTGATCGGCGCGCGCTCTGATTCAAGCGCGATCACGATGTCGCCCATCGTCGTTTCCAGCACCACATCTGTGGTTTGATAGATGGGCGCAGGTTCGCTCACAGGTTCTGGCACGTCCTGCGCATGAAGGGGGGCGGCGATCAGCAGCGCGGCAAAAGCGAGTCGTTTGAACATGCCTGCGATTGTGGCGGGCTTTGCGCTCAGGTCAAATGCTGTCGCGACCCATTCACAGCAAATTCAGTTCACCGCTCACAATGCACGGTTCATCGTATCAATGAGGAGAGAACGCGATGTCCCGAGAACGAAGCCCCGGCGCGAAATTGCTGATGGCCGGATTGGTGGCTGCGGTGCTGATTGTGCCGCTGATGATGGTCTATGCGCTGGTCTATGATCGCGAAAGCCAGTCGAACAGCGCGCAAGCGCAGATCACGGCAGGGTGGGGCGGCACGCAGATGGTGACTGGGCCGATGCTGGTGATCCCGTTTCAGGATGAGGTGGTCGAAACCGAGACAGTTGACGGTGTTTCGCAAGAACGCCGCCGCACAGTGCGCCGCGAATTGTTCGTTTCTCCGCTCCGCCAGAGCATTGAAACCGCGATCGACCCGGATCGCCGCGGTTATGCGATTTATGAAAGCGTGGTCTACCAAAGCAGCATGAGCGGGGAGGCGCGCTTCGTCCTCGATGATGATCTCGAACGGCTCGACATTGCGCGCGCTGACCTGCTGCTCGATGCCGCTGAACTGCGCTTCGGCATTTCCGATCCGCGCGGACTGACCGATGGCGCGCGCGTAATCGCTGATGGCGAACCGGCGCAGCTTAGCCCTGGCAATGGCCCGGCGACGACGGGCGGTTCGGGCTTTTCCGCGCCGGTCGAATGGTCGGCAGAGGCACCTCTCGACGTGACATGGGAATACGGCCTGCGTGGTTCGCGTTCGCTGTCACTCATCCCGCGTGGTGGGGAGACCGAATGGCTGGTGACATCGCCCTGGCCGCACCCCAGCTTTACCGGCGGCTTCTTCCCCGATGAGCGTGAAGTGACCGCTGATGGCTTTACCGCTACCTATGCCGGGATCACCAATCTCGCACTTGGCCAGCGATTGCTTGCCACCAGCGATGTCGGGGCGCCGATGAATGCGCCGCCCGGCGATAATGCCTATGAGGAACGGATTGTGCGCGATGCCAGTGGCGGCACACAGGCCGTAAATATCGGCCTTGTCGATCCGGTCGATCTCTACAGTCAGGTAGACCGCGCGGTGAAATACGGTTTCCTGTTTATCGGCTTCACGTTCGCCGTGTTCCTGATGTTCGACGTGGTGGGCGGAGCGCGTGTGTCCTCTGCCGAATATCTGCTGACCGGGGCGGGGCTCGTGCTCTTCTTCGTGCTGCTGCTGGCCTTTGCCGAGGTCGTCGGCTTTGCGCTCGCCTATATCATCGCGGCAGCGGCAACGATTGGCTTGCTGACGGCCTACAGTGCGGCAGTCCTTGGCACGTGGAAGCGCGCAGGCTTTGTCGGAGCGATGCTGGCGGGATTGTACGCCTTGCTGTTCGTTCTGCTCAGCCTAGAAACCTTCGCGCTGGTAATCGGTGCGCTGCTTCTGTTCGTGGCGCTTGCGGGCATCATGTACGGCACACGCAATGTCGACTGGTCGGCTGTACGCGGGTCAGAAGAGAGCGGGGCAATCGCCTAGCGCCGCCTGATGCGGTCGGGGGTGAGCTGGTCAACCCGGTTCACCCCCATCAGCTGCATATCGCGGCGAATCTCATCGCGCATGATCGTCATAGCCCGCTCCACGCCTGCCTCGCCCGCAGCGGCAAGAGCATAGAGATACATGCGTCCGCCGCTCGCTGCCTTTGCGCCTGTGGCCAGTGCCTTGAGCACATGCGTGCCGCGCCGGATGCCGCCATCGCAAATCACCTCCACCCGGTCACCCACGGCCTGCACGATTTCGCCCAGTTGATCGAAAGGCGCGCGGCTGCCGTCGAGCTGGCGACCACCGTGGTTTGATACCATGATCGCATCCGCGCCCAGCTCTGCCGCGCGCCTTGCGTCGCCTACGGACATAATGCCCTTGAGGCAGAATTTGCCGCCCCAATCATCGCGCAATTTCTCTGCCGCGTCCCAATTGAGCGCGGGGTCGAGCATGGAATTGAAGTAGTCCTGTATCGAAACCGCTTTTCCGCTGCCCGCTGCAACATGGGTGGAGAGGTTGGGAAGGTCGAATTTCTCACGGAAAAGGAAGTTGAGCGCCCATGCCGGGTGGGCGGCATAGGAAATCATATTGCGAGGAGAAAGCCGGGGAGGCGTGGTGAAGCCGCTGCGCTTGCATCGCTCCCGATTGCCGGAGACCACTGTATCGACTGTCAGCGCAATCGCGTCGAACTTCGCCGCCTTTGCGCGTTCGACAAGTGCGGCATTCAATGCTTTGTCCCGGTGATAATAGAATTGCAGCATTTTCGGGCCGGACCAGCGTTCACCGACCTCCTCGATGCTGACGGTCGAAAGGCTCGAAATGCCGAACCAGACGCCGAATTTCTCCGCCAC
>DFBR01000162.1:13073-14507 GCA_002367375.1 Erythrobacter sp. UBA3075
AAAGCGGCGGTGTTGCGCGCCAGCGTCACTTCGTCGTCCGCCGCGCCATCAATGTAATGAAACACGGGGTAAGGCAGACGCCGCTTCGCCAGCGCGCGGAAATCGGCGATATTGTGACAGTCCGACAGGCGGCGGATTTTTCCGATGGAGCGTGGATCAGCGGGCATCGGTGCGGTTTAGACTGCCTCCACCAAATCCTCCAGAGCGATTACCAGCGCAGCAATTTGGGACCCAAGGCCCAGCCAAGCAAAGCCATGGTCAGGATCGGCAGCAGATAGAACACCGCCATATAGGCCATGCCGAGTTCGGGACAGAAAGGCGCATAGGCTGTCATTGCCACTGCCCCGCCGAACAGTCCGGCCACAAGGCCAGCGCGGCGCGTATTGGTAGGGGCGAGCGAGCGCGCGCCAGAGATAGCACCAGCAAATGCAATCGGGCTCATCACCAGCATTGCAGCGAGGCATTCACGCCAAGTCTCGCCGTAGACAAGCGGACCAGCAATCGCGAGCTCGAAGCCGAGCAACGCCAAGACAGGCACAAAGGGAATCGCCACGGCGAACATCGCTGCATTTGAAGGGCGGCCAGGCTTGCCAAGTATGAGGAGCGCAAGGCCGCATAGCGCCAGCAGTGCGATAGAAAAGCCCCACTTCACCGCAATCGGCCCCATGCCATGACGCGCCATGCTGGCAAACGCGCCGTCGAATACCACCGTCACACCCATGGCGCACAGCACCAGCACAGCCAGCAACGGTCCGGCAAAGCGCAGCCCTTGGCCCGGCGGAGGAGCCGCACCTTCGCTGGCAAGCTGGTCAAGAACGGAATTGATATTGTTCATGTTTTCGGTTGGTCCACAATTTCCTTGAGGCGAAGCATTCCGCGATGCACGCGCAGCTTCATGGCAGACGTGCCGATGCCAAGACGTTCGGCAGCTTCGCGATTGGTCATGCCTTCGATATGCGTCATGCGGATCGCCTCGGCCTGCGCTTCGGGCAATTCTCCCAGCAGCGCGGCGATATCCATGCCGGCGAATGTGTCCGCCGCAACATCCATGTCCGCCTCATCATCCAGCACCAGCCTGCTGCGGCCACGTTTGCGCCAATGGTCGATCAACTTGTAATTGGCTATCGCATACATCCACGGCCCCACCGGACGCCCGGGATCGAGCGTGTGGCGCTTTTCATGCAAGGCGATCAGGCTTTCCTGCAACACGTCCTCCAGTTCACTATCGGCCCCGACCTTGCGCGACAGCATCGCGCGGATACGCCCGGAAGCCTCGGCAAGGAACTGCCGATACGCCTTCCGGTCGCCCGCGCGCGCATCCGCCATCAGGCGATCGAGCGCGTCGGCAGGGTCCTCCATCTGATTACTGGTTCGTGCCATCTTCACTTACGGTTACACAGTTTCGTGAGAAATTCACCAGTGCGATCTGCCAGT
>DFBR01000162.1:14530-22980 GCA_002367375.1 Erythrobacter sp. UBA3075
TGGTTGTGCATTCGTAACTCCACGACTTGCGTTCAAGAAGCATTCAGATTACAAATGTAATCGCAAACTTATCAATGTAGTTCGGTTAGGGAGGGCATGATGACTGCGAAGGCCAGTTCAGATGCAAATGGAGTTGGTGCCGAGCGCATCAGCGATGCCGAACATGCGGTGATGGAGGCGCTGTGGCGCAAAAGCCCGCAGACCGCCGTCGAAGTATGCGATGCGGTGTGCAAGGAGCGAGGCTGGTCGATCCCGACCGTCAAGACGCTGCTTTCGCGCCTCGTCAACAAGGGCGTGTTGGCGACCGAGCCAGACGGCAGGCGCTTTCTCTACACCCCGCGCATCAAGCGATCCGATTATGTCGGTACCGAGTCGAAAAGACTGGTTGAACGCCTGTTCGGTGGCCGCGCCGCACCGCTTTTCGCGCAGCTGGCGGAGAATGAGGCGCTGACGCCTGACGATATCGCCGAGATCGAGCGCCTCCTGCAGGAGATGAAGAAATGACTGGCCTGCAAGCAATAGGAATGACCGACTGGATGGTCGACACTTTCATTTACACCGGGCTGCTGATCGGGCTGGTGCTGCTCGCGCGGCGTCCGGTCGCGCAGCATTTCGGCCCGCAAGTGGCCTATGCTTTGTGGGCGTTGCCGCTGCTGCGGCTGGTGATGCCGCCCATCGTGCTGCCTGCATGGATGGCGCCCGCTGAGCCTGCCGCTGAAGAGGCTGCTGCCGCGACTGCCGAGCCGCTGCTGGTGTTCATTTCCGATGCTCCCGCTGCAACGAGTGAAGTTGCTGCCGCCGCCGCGCCTGCGGTCGGCATTACGGTCACAGATATGCTGTTCCCACTGTGGCTGGCGGGCACCGCGATCTTCATCGGCTGGCGTGTGCGTGAATATGTGTCGATGCGCCGCGATCTGCTCGCCGACGCGCGCCCGATGGGCGAAGCTGGCAAGGTTCGTCTGGTTGAAACATCGGCTGTCATCGCGCCTGTTGCTTTTGGCGTGCGCGACAAGGTGGTCGCTCTGCCAATTGGCTTCATGGCGCTGGTCGATGTGCGGGCGCGTGACATGGCCATTGCGCATGAGCTTGAGCATCACCGCGGCCACGATCTTCTCGCCAATATAGCGGCTCAGCCGCTGTTGGCTTTGCACTGGTTCAATCCTCTCGCCTGGTGGGGCTGGCGAGCAATGCGCAGGGATCAGGAGGCAGCGTGCGATGCGCGCGTTGTTTCTGGCCGTGCGCGGTCGGAAAGGGCTGTCTATGCCGAGGTTATTGCGGGCTTTGCCGCCGGTAAACATCTCGCTCTGGCTGCTCCTATGGCCAGTGGAATGGCATGTCCGGTGCTCGGCGAGAAGTCGATAATCCACCGTTTGAGGAGCCTCACTTTGACTGGAATTTCTACCCGCCGCCGCCGTATCGGTATTGCCGCTATCACGACGACGGCGCTCGCGCTGCCGCTGACTGCGTCGATCAGCTACGCCCAGCCCCCAGTGCAGGAGCAGCCCGAACCACCCGCCATCGAGAATGTCGATCCCGACCAGGAATATCGCGTTGTGCGCATCGAACGCCGGGTAGAACGTGATGGCGATGGCGACCCGGAAGGTGAATACGATATCGACATCGAGGAAATCGAAGACGGCCAGCGAGTCATCGTCCGCACGATCGAAGGTGAAGATGGTGAGCGGCATGTGATCCGCCGGGTCATCCGCCGCGGCGAAGGTGACGAGCACCACGAAATGGGCGAGGCCGAAATCGAAGCCCTGATGGAGCGGCTGGAACGCGAAATGGAGGGCCGCGAAGGCGAAATTGAAAGTCACATTGAGCTGGCATTGGCGCACCGTGCCGAGGCTGGTGAATTGGCCGGCAATCTCTTCGTCATCGAGGAAGGAGAGGAAGGTCTCCACAATATCGACGTGCGCTGCGACGAAGACCAGACCGTCGCGCAGCAGGAAATGTCTGATGGCCGCCGGGCAATGGTGATCTGCCATACCGCAATCCGCGCCCATGCAGCCGAAGGCCTGCGCAGTGCTCTTGCTGCAATTGCCGAGAATGGAAGCATTCCCGAGGCGACCCGCACCGAAATCAGGCGCGAACTGGAACGCGCGATTGCCGAAATGGAAGAAGCGCGCGAGGAAATCGGTCAGGTGTCGCAACGCCTCTCGCCGCCCGCGCCGCCGCAGCCACCCAAGGGAGCGCGCGCTGTGGCCAGCAGAGGTCAGGTCACCTTCGGCTATTCGAGGAACGGTGCCACCACGCAAGCGACGCGGATTGCACCAATGGTTCATCCGCTGACTGGTCAATCTGTAACGCCGCCGCGTTCGCAGGACGATTGCGACGAAACGGAGACTTCCGCCCAAGCCTGAATTCTCACGTCCTTCATACCAAAAGCGGGGCGGTGCCACTGGCATCGCCCCGCTTTTTGTTTGGCTGAAAGCCGCGAAAAGTTAGCGCATTTGCAGGATTTGTGCGTCGCACTGATTGTCATCAGCGCTCTGCATACCCAGTCTTAGCGCCGCCATACGTTGCTGGCTGGTGCCATGGGTGAAATTCTCGCTGCTTACGCGCCCGCCAGTCAGAGCATCGTCACCAATCGCGGCAGCGGCACGCATCCCTTCTTCCAGATCGCCGGGCTCAATGAGATTGCGGTTCCGCCCCGCCCATACGCCAGCATAACAATCAGCGTGCAGTTCCATCATCACGCTGAGTTGGTTCGCCTGACGCGGATTTTGTTGTTGTGCGCTGCGGATCTGGCCGGAGATGCCTGTGATGGTCTGCAAGTGGTGCGCATATTCATGCGCCATGACGTAATAGCGTGCGAAGTCACCGCCCGCACCCAGCTGACGCTGGAGCGTGTCGTAAAAGCTGGTGTCGATGTAGATGCCTTCATCGCCGGGGCAGTAGAAGGGACCAACCGCGCTGGTCGCACCGCCGCAGGCTGAATTTACGCGCCCGCTGTAGAATACCAGAGTAGGCTGACGGAAACCATCCACTCGCGCCTCCTGAAAACGCTGCGCCCAGGTCTGGTTGAGATTGGACAGCGCATTGCACGCTTCGGTCGCATATTGGTTGTCATCGCAAATCTGCGCGGCGCTCTCGCTGCCTGCGCCTGTACGCTGCGTTGCCGATCCTTGCGTGCCTTCCATCGAGCCTAGCATTTGCGCGGGATCCACGCCGAAGACGAGCGCGCCGATCAAGACCACGACCAGGCCACCGCACCCGACCTTGCCGCCCGGCATTCCGCCACCGCCGCCACCACCGCGGCGCACATTCACACTGTTCGGATTAAACGGATTAAGTCTCATGCAACACCCTCACCCACCATTGTGTCCAGTTTTTGCTGGACCATCAGAGGGACAGCAGTAGGACCAGTGTCGATTCAATTCCACGGAGAAGCAAATGTTCCTTGAAGGCAAACGCGCCCTCGTCACTGGCTCCACCTCGGGTATTGGCCTCGCCATCGCCCGCGCTCTTGCGGCGGAGGGGGCGAGCGTTGTCATCAATGGCTTTGGTGATGAGGCGGATATCGCGGCCATCTGCGACGAAATTGGCGCGACCCATTCGGGAGCGAACCTGCTCAAAGTGGGCGAGATTGAGGCGATGATGGCCGAAGCTGGCCCGCTCGACATCCTCGTCAACAATGCCGGGATGCAGCACGTCGCGCCGGTGGAGGAGTTCCCGCTCGACCGCTGGGAAATGATTATCGGCCTCAATTTGTCAGCCGTGTTCCATACTACGCGGCTCGCTGTGCCCGCGATGAAGGAAAAGGGCTGGGGCCGCATTATCAACACCGCCTCGGCGCATTCGAAGACGGCCAGCCCGTTCAAAAGCGCCTACAACGCTAGCAAGCATGGCGTGGACGGCTTCACCAAGACCGTGGCGCTGGAACTGGCGCAGAGCGGCGTGACCGCCAATTGCATCAGCCCCGGCTATGTCTGGACCCCGCTGATCGAAGGCCAGATTCCCGACACAATGAAAGCGCGCGGCCTGACCGAAGAGCAGGTCATCAACGATGTCCTGCTCGCCAAGCAGCCGACCAAAAGGTTCGTACAGGTCGAGGAAGTCGGCGCGCTGGCGACCTTCCTGTGCCGCGAGGAAATGAGCAATGTGACGGGCGCCAACTGGAGTATCGATGGCGGCTGGACGGCGGAGTAGTGTTTTACTCTGAGCACTGGCGAGCAGACATCAAGCTGGCATTGGTACTCGGACTTTTGCTTACAACTGTTTCAGGTACGCTCTGGTTAAACTCCGCTGGTTCGGCCGAGATCCAGCGCGGTCAGATCGTGTCCTTGTCCAATGCGCCCGGCAGTGGCGGCACTGCCTTTGACGGTGGAGCAGCGATTGTCGAAGTCGCATTGCCTGGAGGCGGTCTTCGCCGAATAACCGCACCGCGAAGACAAGTGTCTCGCTGCAGGGTCGGCGACGAGGTTGAGCTTGTTCGTCGACGGTTTGTCACGCAGATTGGCCCGCGAGCCTGTTTGCCAGAATAATTCACGCGCGTGTCAAATTCTCCTCGTTTCCACCGCACTTGCCAATTCCCCCCTTGGCGAATCACCCTCGCTTATGACAGAGGGCCGGATGGCTCACACAACTGACATTCTGACCGGTCTCACCTTCGACGACGTCCTGCTCAAGCCGGCCGAAAGCGATATTCTGCCCAGTCAGGCATCCACCAAAACGCAGCTGACGCGCGGTATTGCGCTCAATATTCCTGTGCTCTCCGCCGCGATGGACACGGTGACAGAGGCGGACATGGCCATCGTTATGGCGCAGATGGGCGGCATTGGCGTGCTGCACCGCAATCTTACCGTTGAACAGCAGTGCGCGGCAGTGCGGCGGGTGAAACGCTTTGAAAGCGGCATGGTCGTCAATCCGATCACGATCACGCCCGATGCGACGCTTGGCGATGCGCAGGCGCTGATGGACCAGCACAATATCAGCGGCATTCCGGTAACCGCGCCCGATGGGAAACTGGTCGGCATTCTCACCAACCGCGATGTGCGTTTTGCCGACAATCCGCGCCAGCCGGTGAAGGAATTGATGACGAGTGAGAACCTCGCCACCGTTAGCGAAGGCGTGACACAGGAGCAGGCGCGTAAAATCCTGCACCAGCGCCGGATCGAGAAATTGCTGGTCGTGGACGGGGACCACAAATGCGTCGGCCTGATTACCGTCAAGGATATCGAAAAGGCCGTTCTCAACCCAGATGCTACCAAGGACATGGGCGGACGCCTGCGCGTCGCCGCCGCGACCACGGTCGGCGACAAGGGTTTTGAGCGGACCGAAGCGCTGGTTGATGCCGAATGCGATGTCATCATCATCGACACGGCGCATGGGCACAACAAAGCGGTCGCAGAGGCGGTCAGCCGAGCCAAGAAGCTCTCGGACACGGTGCAAATTGTCGCCGGCAACGTGGCGACAGCCGAAGCGACCAGATCGCTGGCCGATGCGGGCGCGGATGCGGTGAAGGTCGGTATCGGGCCGGGTTCCATCTGCACCACGCGCATTGTCGCCGGGGTCGGCGTCCCGCAGCTCACCGCGATCATGGATGCCGCGAGCGCTGCTGGCGATATGCCGATCATTGCCGATGGCGGCCTGCGCACCAGCGGCGATGCGGCCAAGGCGCTGGCAGCGGGTGCATCCACAGTGATGATCGGCAGCCTGTTGGCGGGGACGGAGGAAGCTCCGGGCGAAACATTCCTCTATCAGGGCCGCGCCTACAAGGCCTATCGCGGCATGGGCAGCGTCAGCGCGATGGCGCGCGGCAGTGCGGACCGTTATTTCCAGCAGGACATCAAGGATCAGATGAAGCTGGTGCCCGAAGGCATCGAAGGTCAGGTGCCGTACAAAGGGCCTGCACGCGATGTGGTGCATCAGCTGGTCGGCGGCGTGAAGGCGGCGATGGGCTACACCGGCAGCGCCACGATTGCCGATCTGAAGGAGCGCGGCCACTTCATCCGCATTACCAATGCCGGACTTTCGGAAAGCCATGTGCATGATGTCAGCATCACGCGCGAAGCTCCGAATTACCCAACACGGTGACTCCTTCCGCACGTGTTCAGGCCAGTATCGAGATTCTCGATGGCATCATCGAAGCGGCGCGCAATCAGGGTCCGCCAGCGGACCGGCTGATCGCGCAATGGTTCAAGGATCATCGCTTCGCCGGGTCGAAGGACAAGCGCGCCATTCGCGAGCTGGTTTACGACACGATCCGGTCTTGCGGGCCGGTGCCTTCAAGCGGACGCGCTGCGCTCCTTGGCCTCGCAGAAGAGCGCGAAGAGCTGAAAACCCTGTTCGACGGCGAAGGCTATGGCCCCAAGCCGATTACGGAGGATGAGTCGGTGGCGGCAGGCGGCATCGCGCCTGAATGGCTGGAAAATCGCCTGATTGCGTCGGGCATTAATGAAGCGGAGGCGACAAGCCTCCTAACCCGCGCGTCGCTCGATATTCGGGTCAATACGCTGAAAGCCAGCCGCGACGATCTTGCTTTGCCGGTGGAGGTCGAAACACTTCCCGTTCCGGGCGCATTGCGCGTTCCGACCGGCACACGGGTCGAGGAATGGGACGCCTACCAGTCCGGCGCGATCGAAGTGCAGGACGCTGGCAGCCAGCTTGCTTGCCTTGCCGTAGGAGCGGGTCCGGGCGACGCCGTGATTGACCTGTGCGCCGGGGCAGGGGGCAAAACCATCGCGCTCGCCGCTGCCATGGCGAATGACGGGACGCTGGTGGCGGCCGATACGGACAAGCGGCGCCTGTCTCAGCTTGAACCGCGCGCAGAGCGAGCCGGAGCCAAGGTTGCGCAGACTATCTTGCTCGATCCGGGTAAGGAGGCAGAGGCACTGGCCGAATGGCAGGGCAAGGCCGATCACGTGCTGATCGATGCACCATGCTCTGGCACCGGCACATGGCGGCGCAATCCGGAGGCGCGCTGGCGGCTTTCGCCCAAGGAGCTGGAACGGCTCGCAGCCCTGCAATCGCGGTTGCTGACGCTGGGCGCGTCGCTGGTTAAGCCCGGCGGCCATCTGACTTACATCACCTGCTCACTGCTTGATGAGGAGGGCAAGGGTCAGGTCGAAGGTTTCCTCGCCAGCAACGCCGATTGGCAGCCCGCAATGCCCGATCTGCCGCTTGGCACAGCGCATGGGGATGGTGTGCGCCTGACACCTGCGAAGGACGGTACGGACGGATTTTTCATCGCACGTCTAGGAAAGCCGTGATATCTAGCGCCTTCATGGACGCAAAATCCGCCTCTCCTTTGTCCAATGCCAAGGAATTTCTCATGCGTTTCGGACCCGCAGCCGCCGCTCTTTCGCTCCTCTTCGCTGTTACCGCCAGCGTCGGCCATGCGAGCGCCAGTCCGCCCGATCCGCGTGCAGAAGCTCTGATGGCTGAAGGTCAGGCGCAATTGGCAGCTGGTGAAACGCAAGCTGCAATCGACTCGTTCGAAGCCGCATTGGTGGTCGATCCCGGCTATACCGCAATCTACATCGCGCTGGCCGAAGCGGCGCGGGCGGAAGGGCTGCAAGGCAAGGCAATCGGTTATTACCGGGAAGCGCGCGAGCGTGATCCCGAAAATCTCGCCGCAATTTCAGGCGAAGGCGAAGCGCTGGTCGAGAAGGGCGCGCTCAGCGCAGCGCAGGAAAATCTCGAAATTTTGCAAAGCATGTGCGGCGATAGCTGTGCGGAGACAATGCAATTGGCCGCTGCGATCCAGGCTGGCCCGCCGGTGATGACCGCCGAGGTTGTTGCGCCCGAAGAGCAGGTCACGCAGAACTAGGCCGCGCTGCGGTCTACAAATGCGGCTGGAAGGCCGCTACGACAGCTTCGTAAATCGGTTTCTTGAACGGCACGATCAAACCGGGCAGCGCGCTGGGCGCGACCCATTTCCATGCGCAAAATTCCGGGTGCTTGTGTGCCTCCAGATCAATGTCGCTGTCTGCGCCGGTAAACTGTGCCAAATACCAGACTTGCCGTTGCCCCTTGTATTTGCCGCCCCATAGTTTGCCCTGCAATTCTGCGGGCAGATCGTAATACAATTCCTCCTCCATGCGGTGAAGAATGTTGATGTGCTTTTCGCGCGCACCGGTTTCCTCGCCCAATTCGCGCAACATGGCCTTGTCCAGATCCTCGCCCGGATCGACGCCGCCCTGCGGCATTTGCCACCAATCGCCTTCGCGGTTGTCGATCCGCTTGCCGACGAAGGCTTCGCGGTTCGCGTTGATAAGCATCGTGCCCACGCAGGGGCGGTACAGGTCTTTGTCCGGTCTGGTCATGCGCGCGATGTAGCCGCAGTGGTGGACGGGTGGAAGGTGACTATTGCGGGACGCACAGAAAAACTTGATTGTTTCCGCCGCTTCAGGAACCTAGGTCGCACGTCCAAGATCAAGCGACTCTATGGGCGCGGCAGGAAGTATATTTATGGCAACCCAAACGGCCGACACGCGGTCCGACAT
>DFBR01000162.1:23050-25247 GCA_002367375.1 Erythrobacter sp. UBA3075
TCCACCGCGCTGGCGGGCAATGATCTGGCGACCTTCCCCGATTTCCCGGCAGAGATTCGCGCGCCGCAAGGCACGCTGTTTGGCGTTTCGGCGTTTCAGATCAATTTCGGCGCACGCGAAGTCGATACGGCGGGTGATGCGCCCGATGTGCTGGTGGCGATGAACCCGGCGGCGTTGAAGGTGAACCTGCCCGCGCTCAAGCCCGGCGGTCTGGTGATCATCGACACGGGTGAATTCACGAAGCGCAATCTCGACAAGGCGAAATACGACACCAGCCCGCTGGACGATGATACGCTGGCCAAATTCGACACGCTCAAGCTCGATATCTCCGCAATGACGCTGGAGGCGGTGAAGCCCTTTGGCCTTGGCAAGAAAGAAGCCTTGCGCTCCAAGAACATGTGGACGCTGGGGCTGGCGCTGTGGATGTTCGACCGTCCGCGTGCGCCGCTGCATGAATGGTTGCGCGCCAAGTTCAAGAACAAGCCGGAAATCGCCGACGCCAATATCGCCGCGCTCGATGCGGGCCATGCCTATGGCGAGACTGCCGAGCTGGCCGGGCCATTGCAGCAGGTGCATCTCGATCCGGTGCCGACTGCGCCGGGGCTTTACCGGACTGTAACAGGGGCTGAGGCGGTTTCACTCGGTCTTGTTGCCGGGGCGCGGCTGCTCGACCTGCCGATGTTTTTCGGCGGTTATCCGATCACGCCCGCCAGCGCGATTCTGCATCATCTGGCGAAGCTGAAAGAGTTCAACGTCACCACCTTTCAGGCGGAAGATGAAATCGCTGCAATCTGCGCCGCCATCGGGGCGAGTTATGCTGGGTCGTTGGGTGTTACCTCGTCTTCAGGTCCCGGTATCGCGCTGAAAGGCGAAGCGATGGGGCTGGGCATTATGACCGAGCTGCCGCTGGTGATCGTCAACAGCCAGCGCGGCGGCCCGTCCACCGGCCTGCCGACCAAGACCGAGCAGAGCGATCTTTATCAGGCCGTCTATGGCCGCAATGGCGATGCGCCACTGCCGGTGATTGCTGCCCGCAGTCCAGGTGACGCGTTCGAATGCGCGATCGAGGCATGCCGGATCGCTGTCCAGTATATGACCCCGGTAATGCTGCTGACCGATGGCTATATCGCCAATGCCAGCGAGCCGTGGATGGTCCCCGATCCCGATGATTTTGAACGCTTTCCGGCTGAATTCCTGACGCAGCCGCGCGGCGAAGAACTGCTGCCATACAAGCGCAATGAGCGCGGCGCGCGTCCGTGGATCAAGCCCGGCACGCCCGGCATGATGCACCGTATCGGCGGGATCGAGAAGGCGGCTGATACTGGCCACATCGATTATTCGCCCGACAACCACCAGAAGATGACCGAAATCCGGCGCGACAAGGTGCTGGGCGTTGATATTCCCGATCAGGACGTGTGCCTCGGCGACACGAGCGGAACGCTCGCGGTCGTCGGTTGGGGCAGCACCTACGGCCCGATTCATCAGGCGGTGACGCGCGCGCGAGCCAAGGGCCTGTCGGTCAGCCATATCCATGTTCGCCACATCTGGCCGATGCCGGGTAATCTGGGCGACTTGCTGCGCAGTTTTGACCATGTGATGGTGCCGGAAATGAACACCGGCCAGTTCAAGACCGTGCTGCGCGATCAATATCTGGTCGATGCCCAGCCGCTAACCAAGACCAGCGGCCAGCCCTTTGCTATTGCTGAAATTGAAAGCGCCATAGAAGGAGCGCTGTCATGAACGCCCCCACCACAATCGAAACGACGCTGAAGGACTGGGAAACCGACCAAGAGGTGCGCTGGTGCCCCGGGTGCGGGGACTATGCCATTTTGAAGGCGGTGCAGCGCACCTTGCCGCAGCTTGGCGCTGATCCTGCGAACACCTGCTTCATTAGCGGCATCGGCTGCTCCAGCCGCTTCCCTTACTACATTGAGAGCTATGGCTTCCACACCATCCACGGCCGCGCACCGGCAGTGGCGACGGGGGTGAAGCTGGCGAACCCTGATCTCGATGTGTGGCTGGTGACAGGCGACGGCGACGGATTGTCGATCGGCGGCAACCATCTGATGCATGTGCTGCGGCGCAATGTGAACATGCAGATCATGCTGTTCAACAATGAGATTTATGGTCTGACCAAAGGACAAGCATCGCCCACAAGCCGCGAGGGGACCAAGTCGCCATCAACCCCGATTGGCAG
>DFBR01000162.1:25356-33887 GCA_002367375.1 Erythrobacter sp. UBA3075
AAGGATGTGTTCCACGAATTCGCCGCGCCCAAGGGTGCGGAAGACAGCCAGCTGTGGCTGGAAAATGGCGAGCCGATGCTGTTCGCCAAGGAAAGCAAGGGTATCACGCTCAACCGTGAGACGCTTGCGCTCGAAGTGGTCGATGTGACCGATGGCGACTGGGAAGCAGCGGGCGTGTTCGTCCATGACGTCACCAACCGTTCGATTGCCCATATGCTGGTCGAAATGCCGTTTGGACCGTTCCCGATGGCGCTTGGCGTTCTGTATGACGATCCCAGGCCAACCTTTGAGGCAGCGGTGGCAAAGGAGCGCAATTTGGCGAGCGAAGGCAAGACGCCCGATCTCGCTGCATTGCTCGCCAAGGGTCAGACCTGGACCGTGGATAGCTGAGCCAGCCTTCCGATCGCCCTGCGCGGGGGCGCTTGCGATTGACACAATAGAGGCGTAGGACGCGTTTGTTCGCGCCTGCACAATAGCGCTTTTAATATATGCATTTGAGGGGGTTAAAGGCGAAACCACGATGTTGATGGCAGCGCCAAACGAGCTGATTCAGGATGGGCGGAGCCTCTACCGCTCGTTCGGCTTGCAGGTGGTGTCATGCCTTGTGCTGGGATCATTGCTGCCACCGCTGCTGCTGTTTGGCAGTCGGTTGGCGTTCTTCACGTCAGGGCCGGTACAGAATTCGGTCATCGGAACAATCATCGCGAGTATTGGCGGTATTCTGTTTGCCCGGCGGGTGAACATCTACCCCGGTGTGAAGCAATTTGGCTCGGTCATTCCGACTTTCGTCATGACTTTCGGCGTTGTCGCCATGGGCATCCTCGCCCTGCGGCTGACCTATTCAATTCCCGTTTTCGGGATGAATTTCGCGACATCGCTTTCGGTCTACATGATTGTCATGGTGCTCGCGACGCGCTCTGATCAGAACATCTTCTACACCGTACCCGGGGGGCGCATTCAGCGCCTTGCAAATATCGGATTGCAGACCCGCCTGATGGCCGAACCCATGCTGCCGAACCATCGCGGAGCCATTCTGGTGGCAGACCTCCATGCAGACCACGAGGATGCATGGGAGCGCTTGCTGGCCAACGCCGCCTTACAGGGCGTGCCAGTGTTCCACTTCAAGCAAGTTTACGAGGCGGCAACCGGCAAGATTCGGATCGAACATTTGTCGGAAAACAGTTTCGGTTCGCTGCTGCCAAGCATGTCATTCATGCGCCTGAAGCGCGTGGCCGATATTGCGCTGGCGTTGGTCCTGCTACCGATCCTGATTCTTCCGCTGGGGATCGTGGCGCTGCTCATCAAGTTCGATTCGCCCGGGCCTGTGTTCTTCCGCCAGCGCCGCATCGGTTATCGGGGCGATATCTTCCGCGTGCTGAAATTCCGGACGATGCGACCCGAGATCGAGGCGGTTGATGAAGAAACGCGTCGCAACAAGGCGATGACCGGGGATGGCGATGCGCGCGTCACAAAATTTGGCCGCTTCCTGCGCCAGACACGGATCGATGAACTGCCGCAGATGTACAATATTCTGCTCGGCCAGATGAGCTGGATCGGTCCGCGTCCCGAAGCGCTTGAGCTGTCACGCTGGTATCAGAAGGAAATTCCGTTCTACGACTACCGGCACATCGTGCGTCCCGGCATCACCGGCTGGGCGCAGGTCAATCAGGGACATGTGACCAACATTTCCGACGTCGATGACAAGCTCCAGTATGATTTTTACTACATCAAGAACTTCTCATACTGGCTCGATTTTGTGATCCTCGCACGGACCGTGCAGGTCGTCTTCAGCGGTCACGGCGCGAAATAAAGCGCGCGGCGAACTCTTCCCATTTGACGAAAACGGCGGCGCGGTTGAAGCCGCTCTCCACCAATGCACGGGCATTGCGGCCTTGTTCGTGGCGATGCGCAGCATCATCGGCATAGCGGCGCAGCAATTGGGCCAGCTCACCCGCTTCACCCACGCCTACGACCGCGCCGGAATTGCTTTGCGGGACGATCACGCCAAGTTCGCCAGAGCTGCTGCCGATGAAGATGACCGGACGCCCGCTCGCCGCCGCGCCGTAGAATTTGCTCGGCACGATCAGCCCTTCGAGCGCCGGCAGCAGCGATACCCAATGCACATCAGGCACGGTGAGTGAGAAGTGCAGCTGGTCACGCGGTTGATATGGCTTGAGCGTGAAATTCTTGAGGCCACGCGCAGCGATTTCGTTCTCGAGCCTGTCGCGCAGAAAGCCGCCACCGATCACGAGAAAGCGAATGTCGCCGCGACCTTCGGCCTGCAATGCTTCTGCCGCGCCGAGCACAGTATCTACCTCATGCGCGCGGCCCAGATTGCCCGAGTAGCCGACCACCAGATCGCTGCTCGCAAAGCCCCATTCTTGGCGTAACGGATTGTCTGTGGAGACAATCGGACGGATCGCCTCATCATCGGTCATATTGGGGATCACCGAGATGCGGTCGTCCGCAACGCCTTGTTGGCGCAGCAGGTCTGCCATCCGGTCTCCGATCGCGACATTCAGGTCGGCCTTGCGCAGCGACCTATCGCGCAGCCGACGCGCTGCCTTGGTGGTGATCGCGCCCGAACCAAGCACGCCGAAGGCTTCGGCAACTTCGGGATAAAGGTCTTGCAACCAATTGGCCCGCCGCGCGCCCTTGATCCGGGCGGCCAGACCTATTGGCCATGACAGCACCGGCGGATCGGTCTTGGCGATGACCACATCGCCTTTCTTCGCGACGGCCAGCGTCTTGCAGAAAGCGGTGAAATAGAAGCCAAGGTAATCGGCAATGCGCCCGGCAATACTGCCACGCCCGAAGCTGGGCGTTGCGACGCGGTGGACGTCCACGCCGCGCTCGGTTTGCTTGGCGGGGTAGGGGCCTTCATCGCTCTCGTAGGACGATCGGCTGGCGATCACTCTTACGCCGTAACCTTCATCGGCGAGGTGGAATGCCACGTCGGTCAGGATTTGCGAGGTCGCGCTGCGATCCGGCCAGAAATAGCGATTGACGAAAATCAGGCAGCCGCGCGGGGTGTTATCCGCCATTGTGCGGCTCTTTGTCGAGTGCGGGGGCGGGAGAGATATCCAGTCCGGTAACCCGCCGGATCGCTTCCTCCAGCGGCAGGTTTTCAGCCGCGCGCAATTTGCGGATCTCGTCCAGCCTTATGTCGGTGTACAGCCGATACCAGAAGCCTTGCAGCACGTGGAACTGGAAGCCGCGCAGCCCGTCAAGAAAGCCGAGCGCGAAGACGTATCGCAGAATGAAGAACAGCACAGCGCGCAGGCCTATCGGCAGGCGGGCATAGACCTTGTCTTTCAACCAGCGCTTCACCTTGGCTTGTCCCGTCATCGCGCCCGAATGCGCTGAGCCGTCTGCGCGCTCTTCGCTCAGAAGCAGGTCTACGGCTTCGCGGTCGGCATAGCCGAGATGCTTTTGTGTCCACCATTTCAGATCGTTGAGATTATCGTCGAGCAATTGCACGCCGAGTTGTTCAACCGGGCCATCGACCACAATATGCTCGTCCATCCAGCGCGCCTCGCAGCGCCCGCGTCCGGCGCGAAACAGGCGAAGCTGCCATGTCCGGGCAAGGCCAAAGCGGATTGGCTTGCCGCGAAATGTCATCATGCGGCGCAGGGCGATTCCAGTGGTGCCGGGCTTGTGCGAAACCAGCGCGGCAAAACGGGCAAACCAGTCGGCATCGAGAATTTCGTCCGCATCGAGGCGCAGGATCCAGTCCGATGCCTCGCCCGCCAAATCGACGCCATGATTGAATTGCGTAGCGTAATTGACCCAAGGATTGGACACCCAGCGCGCACCCATTTCGCGGACGATAGCTTCGGTGCCGTCGGTCGAACCGGAATCGACCACAATCACCTCGCGGCAATGCGGCATGACGCATGCCAGCGCGCGGCGCAGGTGCTGCTCCTCATTCATGGTGAGGATGATAGCCGTGACGCTTGGCTTGGCGTCTGGTCTATTCACGGTCCGCCTGCCGTGTGATGGCTCCATTGCTCTCGCCCAGCGCGCTGTCGCTCACTTCGCGGGCGGGATTGCCAGCATAGACCTTGCCCGCAGGAATATCCTTGGCGGTCACTCCGCCGGCCGCCAGAACACCACCGCGGCCGATGGTCACGCCCGGGCCAACCAGCGCGCGCGCAGCAACCCATGCGCTGTCTTCCAGCACGATCGGGCCGCCGACAAGAACGAAATCATCGTCGATTGTATGGCTTGCAGTGCAAAGATAGGCTTTCTGACTGACGATGGCGCGTGGCCGCAATGTGACTTGCGCGGCATTGTAACAATCGCTCTCCGGGCCAAGGCAGCTATCTTCCAGCATCACCAGATTCCACGGTGCCCATACCCTTGCCGAAGGGTAGGGATGCGCACCGCGATGCACTTCCGCTCCGAAACAGCGCAGCAGAAAGCGCCGCCAGCCGTGCAACAAGGCCGGACTTGGACGATACAGCGCAAGCCAGACCAGCGACCACGCCAGTCGTTTGAGCTTATGCGCCAGATCGGGTGGAGGAATGGGGACAGGTTTCATAAGTGCAAATGGCGCCGTTCAGCGGTCGCGCAGCCATATGCGCCATACAAGGCGAAAGCAACTTGCGCTGTGGCCGCATTCTGTCTCGGGCTTGAGCCACTGCTCGGCGGTTGATAAGCGCAGAGGTACGCAGCGGGGCGGTCCCCGCAGGACCCGGAAATCCACATCTTGCGCTATTCTCCCCTTGTCAGAGCAATTCGCCGCCAGCTTGTCGGGCGACCGGCGCTGTTCTTCCCGCTAGCGCGCCTCTCAGGGAACAGGCAATTGCTCGATCGGGAGACCGAGCTGGTCGTCGATGGCTTTCCGCGCAGTGGTAACAGCTTCACCGAGGCAGCATTCCTTCATTCGCAGGCAAAACGCGGCATCGCACTCAAAAGCCATGCGCACAGCCCTGCGCAAATCTTGAGAGCGATCGAGATGGGCGTAGCTGCCGTGTTGCTGTTGCGCGATCCTGACGAGTCGGTCGCCAGCATGATCGCGGCTTCGGGCGTCGACCAGGCGGACATGCATTATCACGATTACTGCGCCTATTATCGTCCGCTCAAAGGTCATGAGACTGGTTTTGTGGTTGCCCCATTCAATCAAGCTCTCAATCACTTCGATAAGCTTGTTAAGACAGTGAATGATCGGTTTGACCTGCATTTGGAGGTGCCCGAGGCGGGCGAGGGCTTTACCCGCGATGTTAACGAAGTGCGCGACCAAGTCAGCATTGCACGGATCGGCCGAACTCCCAATTACAGCCCGCACAGCGAATGGGGCGTCGCGGAAGGCCGCAGTGGTCAATCCGATATTCTCAGGCGTTTGCGTGCCATGGACGGCTTGCCGTCACGCCGCGAAGCTCTGGCGCTTCACGCTTATTTTGCACGCCATGCGGGCAGCGGGGGGGGAACAATCGTGAACGGCAATCGCAAACCCGATATCGGATTCGTCTGCACCAGCATGTCGCGCAAGGCGGGCGGCGTTTCGGTGGTGTTGCGGCGCGCGGTGCAGGGGCTTGCGGCGCTGGGTTGCAAGGTTACGGTCTATGCGCTGCGTGATGAGCATTCCGATGCTGACATGGCCGAATGGGGCGACATTCAACCAGTGCTGGTCGACCCCGCAGGCCCTGCCGCGCTGGGCTATGCGCCCGATCTGACGAAGCGGCTGGGCGAACATGATTTGCTCCACCAGCACGGTATTTGGCAAGGACCTTCACTGGCGGTAAGCAGCTGGCGCAAGCGCACTGGCAAGCCTGTGGTCATTTCGCCGCACGGAATGCTTGATCCATGGGCGCTCGCCAATTCTGGCTGGAAGAAGCGGGTGGCGGGCGCGCTGTATGAACATGCCAATTTGCGCGGTGCGGCATGCCTGCACGCTCTGGCTGAGGCTGAAACCAAGGCCATTCGCGCGGCGGGCTTTGCTAACCCGGTGGCGGAGATTCCCAATGGGATCGATTTGCCTGAGGCGCCTTGCCCAAAAGCCGAGAGCGACGGGCGCAAGACGTTACTATTTCTCGGGCGTCTGCATCCCAAAAAGGGCCTGAAGGAACTGCTCAGCGCGTGGGAATTGATTGCCCGCAACGATCCCGGCCTCGCTGCCCGTTGGCGCGTCGTGATTGCTGGCTGGGACGATGGCGGACACCGCGAGGCATTGATGCAGCAAGCCGCCAGCCTGCCCGATGTTGCGCAGGTCGAATTCCCCGGCGCACTGCATGGCGCGGAAAAGCACGCGGCCTTCTGTCAGGCCGACGCCTTCATCCTGCCATCGCACTCCGAAGGCCTGCCCATCGCCGTGCTAGAGGCATGGGCCTATGGCATCCCCACTTTCATCACCGACGATTGCAATCTGCCTGAAGGATTCGCCCGCGATGCAGCGGTGCGGATAACAACCGATCCAGCTGCGCTGGCGCAGGTGTTGCGGGGCAGGCTGGAGGACTCCGGTCTTGCCGCAATGGCCGAGCGGGCGCGGAGCTTGTGCGAGGAAAAATTCACCTGGGACAGCGTCGCCGCGCAATACCTTGCGACTTATCAATGGTTGTTGGGGCAAGAAAATTGCCCTGATTTCGTGAGCGACAGGAACTAGGCGCATGGACAATATCACCCACGGACTGGTTGGCGCGCTGATCGGGCAGGCTGGCCTCAAGAAGAAGACCGGGCTGGCCATGCCCGCGCTCATCATCGGGGCGAACCTGCCCGATGTGGATGCGGCGTGCTTCTTTTGGCTGGAGGGCACCGAGCATCTCGGTTTTCGCCGCGGTATCACCCATGGGCCGCCTGCTCTGGTAATGCTGCCTTTGATATTGGCGGCACTATTATGGGGCTTTGACCGCTGGCAGGCCTCTCGCGGGAAGCGGCCAGAGGGCAGGCTGCCCGTGCAATTTGGTTGGCTTTACGGTCTCGCCTTTATCGGCTGCCTCACGCACCCGGCACTTGATTGGCTGAATGTCTACGGCATTCGCCTGCTGGAGCCGTTTTCGAGCCAATGGTTCTACGGCGATGTGTTGTTCATTATTGATGTGTGGCTGTGGTTGCTGATGGGTTTTGGCCTGTGGTTTTCCCTGCGCAGTGAAAAGCGTGGGGGCGATTGGCAGGTCTTCGCGCGCAATGTGCTGGGACTGGCGGGCCTCTATATCGCCGCCAATTATGCGATTTCCGAATATGATCGCCAGCTCAACACGTCCTTCGTGGAGACGATCAGCTCCCCGCCGCCGCTCGCTTTCTGGCAGCGCGAGACCATCGGCGTGGGCGGCAATGGCACCTTCTTCAAGAATGGTGAGAGGGTCGGCAATGCCTCGATTTCTGCCTGCGACCTCGATGCGGCACGCGAGGCGAGCGCACAGGCGCGGGCTTTCCTGTTCTGGTCGCGTGCGCCGGTGCTCGATCAATTGGAGGATGGACGCTACCGGCTCGCCGATGCGCGATACTATGCGGTGCGCGATAGCCAGTTCAGCGTGATCCTGCCCGAAGGTCTGTGTTCGGAACCGGGCGGCAACTGATAGGCTGTTTCCCCGAACCTGAGGGAAATTTCATTGTCCGAACCACAAATCGTCTGGCTGCGGCGCGATTTGCGCCTGCGCGATCACCCGGCCTTCACCGCCGCTGCACAGACGGGGCCGGTCATCCCGGTCTATATCCTCGACGACGAGACACCGGGCAATCACACGATGGGCAGGGCGAGCCGTTGGTGGCTGCACCATTCGCTTGAAGCTCTGGCGAACGACCTTGGGCGTCACAACTCCCGCCTGATCCTGCGCAGCGGCAAGGCGAGCGAGGTTCTTTCTCAGCTGGCGGAAGAAGTGGGCGCGAGCACAGTCCATGCCATCCGCCATTACGAGCCATGGTGGCGCAAGGCGCAAGGGGAGGTGAAGGATAAGCTTGGCCTGCAATTGCACGACGGCAATTACCTGCTGCCGCCAGGCACGGTGACGACGGGATCGGGCACGCCCTACAAGATCTACACCCCGTTCAAGAACGCGATGTTCGCGGCGATTGATGGCTTTGACATCCTGCCCGAACCCAGCCTTTCAGCCCCGGACAGCTGGCCTGACAGTGATAATTTGGGCGATCTCGATCTGCTCCCCACGAAGCCCGATTGGGCTGGTGGAATGCGGGAGTTATGGGAAGGGCGCTTTGGCACCTCCGCCGCGATGGAACGCTTTGAGGACTATCTCGATCTGGTCTCCGATTATGACGAGAAGCGCAATCTGCCCTCCGAGCACGGCACCAGTCGCATGTCGCCGCATCTGCATTTTGGCGAAGTCTCTCCGCGCATGCTGTGGGAGGCGATGAGCCGCTACACCAGCGAGGGCGCAACGATCTTTCGGCAGGAACTGGTGTGGCGCGATTATGCGCAGAACGTCATCTGCCAGTTTCCGTCCTATGGCACGCAATCCTATCGCGACGGATATGACGAGGATTTCTGGCGCGATCCCAATCGCAGCCATGTGATTCAGGGCGAGCTTGAGGCATGGCAGCGCGGGCAGACGGGATATCCCATCGTCGATGCCGGA
>DFBR01000162.1:33974-37972 GCA_002367375.1 Erythrobacter sp. UBA3075
TGGATGCCGATTACGCTTCCAACGCGACCAATTGGCAATGGGTCAGCGGAACGGGCGTGGACAGCAATATGTTCGTGCGGATCATGGCGCCGCTCAGTCAAAGCGAGAAGTTCAACGCGGGCGATTACATCCGCCATTGGGTTCCAGAACTCGCCGATCTGGACGATCCCTACGTCCATGATCCGGAAGAACATGGCTGCAAACCCGATAAATACCCCTCAAAAATTATCGGTCACAAGGAAGCGCGCGAGCGTGCCCTGCAAGCCTATCGTGAAGCTAAGGACTAACATGCGCTTGCCCGCCGGTTAGTCCGTCGCCATAAGCGAGGCCATGGAGGCAGGTCGCGCAAGGGGAGATGTGCTGCTCGAAAGCGGGCGGCGGTACGGGACAAATCCCGGCCTGTTAGCGCGCCTGTTTGCGCCTGCCACCAACGGTCTGCTCGAAAAGATCGATCGCGGTATAGAGCGCGGCGCACTGCACGGAATTCTACCCGATGGCTCTCGCTGCACGCTTGGCGGACGCGCGTCGGGCTTTGAGTGCGAAGTGACACTGCACGATTGGCGCGGGCTGCTGCGTATCGCCACCAATGGCTCTGTCGGCCTGTATCAGGCGTGGGAGGCGGGCGAGTGGTCCAGCCCAGATCCGGTCAGCATGTTTGCCCTGTTTGTCGCCAATTCCGATGCGATGGGGGACACTGCGCGGGCCAAGGGACCGTGGCGCTGGGCGGCCAAGGCGCTCCACGCGCTCAATCGCAACACCAAGTCACAGGCTGAAAAGAACGTCCACGCACATTACGATCTCGGCAATGATTTCTACGCCGCGTGGCTCGACCCGACGATGAGCTATTCCAGCGCCTATCGCCTCGGTGATGACGATCTTGAAGCTGGCCAGCACCACAAGTGGGAGCGATTGGCGCAGCGGGTTGGAGCGCCTGAAACCCTGCTCGAAATCGGTTGCGGCTGGGGCGCCCTCTCGGCGCATTTTGCGGCGCAAGGCAGCCGTGTCGATGCCATCAGCCTGTCCAATGAGCAGCTGGATTGGGCGCGGCAGCATCACGCAGGCGTGCAATTCCTCAAACAGGATTACCGCGACACTTCGGGCCAGTTCGATGCCATTGTCAGCGTGGAAATGGTTGAGGCATTGGGGCGCGAATACTGGCCCACTTTCATGGATTGCATCGCGCGTAATTTGAAAGCCGGCGGCAAGGCCGCGATCCAGTTCATCGCCATGCGCGACGATCTTTTCGATGCCTATGCCAAGAGTGCCGATTTCATTCAGGCCTATGTCTTCCCCGGCGGACTGCTGATCCGCACCAGCGAATTCCGCAAGCTGGCCGAAGCGCGCGGGTTGGCATGGACCGATCAGGAGGATTTCGGGCTCGACTATGCCGAGACACTGAAAATCTGGCGCGAGCGGTTTGATACGGCGGCGGATGAGGGGCGCCTTCCGCCCGGTTTTGACCGCCGCTTCCGCGATCTCTGGCGGTTTTACCTGATGTATTGCGAAGGCGGCTTTCGCGGCGGCGGCATCACCGTTAGTCAGGTGACGCTGATCAAGAACGAAGGACAAAACGCATGATGAAGTGGCTGATGGGTATTGTGTTGGCGCTGGGTGTGGTCGCAGGGGTCGGCTGGTATTCGCTCGATCAGGATCAGCGCGCGCTGGTCGCCAACATGCCGACCGATCGCAACGTTCTGTTCTGGGATATGGACACGCGCAACGCTGCCTTCCGCGCTCTGGATGCGTTCCCTGCGCTGGCCGAAGCACGGGTGATTGAGGCGGGTGAGGCGACCTACCCACTGCCCGATGGCGCACCATTGGAACTGCCCGGCTTTGACCTTGATGCTTTCATGCAAGGCCAGAATGCTGCCGCGATTGTGGTGGTGCATGACGGCGAAGTCGTGCTCGAACGCTATGGCCTGGACTTCAGTGCCGATGGCAAGTGGACCAGCTTTTCGGTCGCCAAGAGCCTGACCTCCACGCTTGTCGGGGCAGCGGTTGCGGACGGCTATATCGACAGCCTCGAAGACCCGGTGAGCAAATACATTCCCGATATGCGCGGCTCTGCCTATGACGATGTGACGATCCGCCAACTCCTCACCATGAGCAGCGGCGTGCGCTGGAATGAAGACTACAGCGATCCGCAAAGCGACGTCGCATTGTTCAATGAACATGTGCCCCAAGACGAGAATGTCGATGCGCTGGTTGACTACATGCGTCAGCTGCCACGCGAGGCGGAGCCGGGCACGCGCTGGCTCTACAACACCGGTGAAACCAATCTGATCGGCGTGCTGGTGCGCGAAGCGACTGGCAAAAACCTCGCCGATTATCTGTCCGAGAAAGTATGGGCGCCGTTTGGTATGGAACAGGACGCGACCTGGCTACTGTCCAACACCGGTAGCGAGATTTCGGGCTGCTGCATCCAAGCGAGCACGCGCGACATGGCGCGCTTTGGCTTGTTTGCCATGGGTGACGGCATGGCGGGCGGTGAGCAGGTGGTGCCCGAAGGCTGGTTTGCAGAAGCGACCACTCCTGCCTTCGAAACGGGCCGTTTCGGGCGCGGTTATGCCTATCAATGGTGGACCTATCCGGGCGACACCTATGCCGCCAGCGGCTTGTTTGGACAGGGAATTTTCGTCGATCCGGCGCGCAACCTTGTCATCGCGACCAATTCCAACTGGCACCAGCCGACCGGCAATGACGGCGCAGGAGAAGAACGCAACCGCTTCTACGCCGCCGTGCAGAGCGCAGTGGACGCGCGGCGCGGGGAGGAGGGCGTGCTCGTGGGCGGTCCTGCCGAACCAATGGTAAGGTGAACGCCGCGGTAGCATTATTTTTACGCAGGGAGGCTAGGGCTTCCGCGTGGTTGAACTTAGTCCAAACTCTCTCGTCGGCGCGCATCAGGTGACGCCCGTATTGCTTGTGATCGGCACCAGGCCCGAAGCGATCAAGATGCTGCCCGTTGTGCGCGCCTTGCGGCAATTGCCCGAAGTCGATCTGAAAGTCGTCACAACCGGCCAGCACCGCCAGATGCTCGACCAGGTTTTTGCGGTTTTCGGCGAGAAACCGGACATTGACCTCGATCTGATGACGCCGGGGCAAACATTGGGCGACATCACCTCGCGCGTGCTCAAGGAAATGGAAGGCCTGATCGCGCAGCACAATCCCGGTCTGGTGATGGTGCATGGCGATACGACCTCAGCCATGGCCGCCGCGCTTGCCGCATTCTATGCCCGCGTCCCCATCGGCCATGTTGAGGCAGGACTGCGCAGCCACGATATCCAGCGTCCGTGGCCGGAGGAATATAACCGCATTTCCATCGATGCGATGGCGGATTTGCTGTGGGCACCCACCAGCACGGCGGTGCAGAATCTGCGCGCCGAACGTCCAGCCAAGCGTGACACGACACGGCAGATCGAAGTGACCGGCAATTCCGGCATTGATGCGCTGCTGCATGTTGCAGACCGCCTGACTGGCGATGAGTTTGCCTCGCTCAATCTCCAGCTTGACCCTACTAAGAAACTGGTGCTCGTCACCGGCCATCGGCGCGAGAGTTTTGGCGACGGTTTCGCGCGGATTTGCGACGCGATCCGCGTGATTGCAGAGCGCGGCGATGCGCAGATCGTCTACCCCGTCCACCTCAACCCGCAGGTCAAGAGCGTGGTTGAGGAACGACTCGGCGGCACCTCGTCTATCCACCTCATTCCGCCCGTCGATTACGTGCAGATGGTCGCGCTGATGCAGGCGGCGCATTTCGTGCTGACCGATAGCGGCGGTATCCAGGAAGAAGCGCCCGCGCTGGGCAAGCCGGTGCTGGTCATGCGCGAGGTGACCGAGCGGCCCGAGGCGGTCGCGACCGGTGTCGCGCAAATCGTGGGCACCGATGTCGACGGGATCGTCGCTGCGGCCACGCGGCTGCTGTCCGAGCCAGACCATTACGAACGGCGCGCCAAAAAGGTATTCCCCTACGGCGATGGCACGGCGGCACAGAAAATCGC
>DFBR01000162.1:38038-38676 GCA_002367375.1 Erythrobacter sp. UBA3075
GGGCTTGGCTATATCGGCCTGCCGACCGCTGCCATGCTGGCGAGCCGGGGGCATGAGGTTATCGGGCTTGATGTGAATGAAAGCGTGGTCGCGGCGGTCAATGCCGGGCAGGCGCATTTTCAGGAGCCTGATCTCCAGATGCTGCTGTCCGCTGCGGTCGATACGAAACGCCTGCGCGCCACCACAACACCCGAACCAGCCGAGTTCTTCCTGATCGCCGTGCCAACGCCGATGGTGGATGAAGGCCCGGATATGGCATTTGTCGAAGCTGCGGCGCGCACCATCGCGCCGGTGCTTGAAAAGGGCAATGTGGTCATTCTCGAATCAACCTCTCCCGTCGGCTCGACCGAACGGTTGGGAGAGATTCTGGCCGAAGAACGCCCCGATCTTACCTTCCCGCGTTACCGCGATGAAGACCGCGTGGCGGACGTGGCGCTATGCCATTGCCCGGAACGCATTCTGCCGGGACAAATGCTGCGTGAGCTGGTGAGCAATGATCGCATCATTGGCGGGCTGACCACAGACTGCGCTCAAAAGGCTGCGCGGCTTTACCAGAGCTTCGTGATGGGCACGTGTTACATCACCGATGCCCGCGTGGCAGAGCTGTGTAAGCTCTCCGAGAACGCTTACCGCGACGT
>DFBR01000142.1:0-3175 GCA_002367375.1 Erythrobacter sp. UBA3075
CAACACAACAAGAAGGATGCCTAATGTCGCAACATACTCCGCATGAGCTGACCAATGTTTTTGCCCGCGATCGCGAGCTTATCAGCCGTCTCAAGCAGGAAGACGCGCATTACGCGCGGCTCGCGGATGAGTATCACGAGGTGAACCGGCAGGTACACCGCATCGAAGCCGAGACCGAGGCGGCGAGTGATGATCGGACCGAGGCGCTCAAGAAGCAGCGTCTGGGCCTGCTCGATGAAATTACTGCGATTGTGGACAAGGCGCGAGGAGCCGCCTGACGGGAATGTGCCCGTTGAGCTGAGATCAGCGCGCTGACCGCGGCTCTCCAACGCTTTCCTACATACACGCAGGGCTGATCAGCTCTCGCGCGATGACTAGCACCTCTGCCACCCCTGCAATTCTGCCATTTCTGGCCGATTTGGGGGTGGTGGAGTTTTTGTGCCTTAGACTGTGCTCCATGTGCTCCAAATGTGCCGCAGTTGCGGTGAACCGAGTGGGCGCGGGGGCGTTACCAGCCCCACGCGCTGGGCGGTGGTTCAACCGGCTCGCTCGCATCGAAGGCCACGCGGAACAGCCGCGTTGGATCATTGCGGCGGGTGAGTTGGTACACGAAGCGTGCGCCGACCATGTCTGCAGGGGTGACTTCCATGCGCCAGACATTGGTCACCGAAACGTCCAGACCTTCGCGGGTGAACAGCGCGATGCTTTCCTCATCGACGGGGAAATCCTGCGCCATAGGGTCGCCCGCATTCTGGCTGGTGCCGCCATAGAATGTCACCGCGTCGGGCTCACCATCGGAATGGCGGTGATCGTGTTTGAGGGTGAGGCGCATATCTTCACCCACGCCCTCGCGCGTCACCAGCCAGGTGCGGCTGCGGTTCCAGCCACCGGCTTCGTCCGCGTCCTCGACATGGAAGGCGATGGCGATGCGGTTGTCCGAACACTCGGCCCAATGCGCGATCATGCCTTTGCCCGCCCAATCGGCGTCGCGCGCATCCTCGCTTACCAACCCGCCTTGGTAAGCTGCACCGCAATGACTGGCGAGCGCATCCCAGAAAGCCTCCTGCGAAGCGGGCAGAGCAGGAGTGGCAGGCGTGCTGGCGCAGGCTGTAAGAGCGAGCAACGGCAGTGCAGCGACAAGGGCGTTGTAAAGCTTCATGGCAAAGACCTAGCACGCGCCCGGCCCGGAAAGCCATGCCCCCGCATTACACGGAAAGGGGCTTGTGCCAGCATTGGCAAGGGGTCTAGCCTGACCGCTCCGAGTCTCACGATGGAGAAGACCATGAAATTGAATGTCACCCGCCTCCTTGCACCCGCTGCCTTCGCAATCACGCTGGCGGCCTGTAATGCGGAGGAAGAAGAGACGACCTACGAACCTGCGGTTGAAGACCTCTCAGGCGGAGAATTGCAGATGGCCGATCCCGATGCCGAGGGCGTCGAAGTCGAACTGCCCGAAACCGAGATGACCAACGTGCCGCCAGAGGATATGCCTGAAGACGGCGCGGCGGAAGAATAGGCGAATGTAACCCTATTCCTGGCTGGAACGAACTCCCGGATTGGCAAAGCTCAACAAAGGAGAAAGCCCATGCCTGAAACGAACCTGACCAAATTCCTGAAAGTCGCCGGTGGCCTCGCGCTCGCCGCACCAGCGCTCACCGCGTGTGACGCCATTTGCGGCGCATGTGGTGCTTGCGGTGCGTGTTCCGCCTATTCCGAGACTGCGGATGGAGCGGGTTGCTGCGCGGCGCACGAAGGCTGCTGTGCCGCTGCCGAGTGACCGTGATGCCGCGCTCGCTGAGCTGATTGCGCTTAGCGAGACCATGGCGAGTGGAGGGGCGGAAGAAGGCAGGGCGCTGATCGAACGCGTCCTGCCTTCACCGCCTGAAGAGTTCACGCAGTGGTCGCATTACCCAAAAGGCGATGCGATTGATCCGGGCACAGGCGCACGCTGGTTCTACCACGCACACCCGCCCGATCAGCGCGGGCCGAAAGAGCATGGGCACTTTCACATGTTCCTGCCGCTATCGGCATTTGGGGAGCTGGAACCGCTCGCCACGCCAGCCAAGGATGATGCGGCCAAGGTGGTCCATGTCGCTGCGCTGTGTTTCGATATTGATGGCCTGCCAACGCACTGGATCGCGACCAATCAGTGGGTGACCGAGGAATATCTCTACCCCGCCGATGCGGTGATCGCGCGGCTGAACGGGATGGACATGTCGTATGCCGGAGACGCCAAGGGCATTGCCCATGTCGGGCGCTGGCTCACCTGCGCATTGCGGGCAAGCCGCAGCGACGTCACCGATCTGCTATTGCGGCGGGACGAGGCGCTCGCCAAGATCACCGCGAGAGACCGTGAGGCGGAAATCCTCGCGAGCCTGCCCTTCCGGGTCTAGCACCAGTCGGCCTCGCCTGCGCCCCAACCATTGTCGCGCGCCAGCCCTGCCGCGATCATCATGTCCGCCAGATACTCCTCACCTCGCCGCGCCGCGCGCAATTCCCGGCCATATTGGTCGCGCGGAGGTTCGGCCCCGCCGTCGAGCTCGAAATCGCCAAGCGCCAACCAGCGGTGCAGAGCATCGCGTGCAGCAAGCGCCAGATCGCTCTCGCGCTGGCATGCGCCGTCAATCTCGGGCGCATCGAAGCCGGTCAGGCGAATGCGCCGTTCACCGATGCGAATGGTATCGCCATCGACCACGCAATTGGCCGCGTAGCCGGGGCTGATGCACAGCGGGAAACTCAGCGTGACCGGACGAGGCTCTGGAAAGCGGTTGCCTACAGGCCCGAAGATGCTGACAGCGGCGAAGATGCCCGCCACGACAAGGAACAGCCAGAACCCCCGCCACCATTTACGAGAACGCCGCGGCCCTTTGCGTCGAAAGCGGGGTGATCTGACCAGCGCTCAATCCTCCAGCGGGAATGGCGCGACGGGCTGGAGCTGGTCGAACTCCTCGGTGAGCGGCGCGTGGCCAAGCTCGGGCCAGTCGAGGTCTTCATGCGGCACATGCAAATCAGGCAGGCGATCAAGCAGATCGCGGATCAACGTCAGGCGGCCGTGCTTCTGATCGTTGAAATCAACCACGGTCCATGGCGCGTGGTCGGTATGGGTAGCGGCGAACATGGCCTCGCGCGCCGCCGTGTAATCGGCAAACCGCGTGCGCGCCTTGATATCGATGGG
>DFBR01000142.1:3245-3586 GCA_002367375.1 Erythrobacter sp. UBA3075
GAATTTGTCGACCTGCTCATCCGAGGCAAACCCCATCACCTTTTCCACGCCTGCGCGGTTGTACCAGCTGCGGTCGAACAGAACGATTTCTCCGGCTGCCGGGAGGTGCGGAACATAGCGTTGGAAATACCATTGCGTGCGCTCGACATCGCTTGGCTTGGGCAGTGCCACTACGCGGCATTGGCGCGGGTTCAACCGGTCTGCAATGGCCTTTATCGTGCCGCCTTTGCCCGCCGTGTCGCGGCCTTCCAGAAGCACGCAAATGCGTGTCCCCGTGGACCTTGCCCAGCGCGCCATGGCGACCAATTCATGCTCAAGCGGTTCGAGCAGCTTGTCATATT
>DFBR01000142.1:3768-6614 GCA_002367375.1 Erythrobacter sp. UBA3075
GTGAAATATGGCGGCCATGCCATGGGTGATCCCGATGCGGCGCGCGATTTTGCCGAGGATATCGTGCTGCTGAAAGCGGTCGGGATCAATCCGGTGGTAGTCCATGGCGGCGGCCCGCAGATCGGTGCGATGCTGGAAAAGCTGGGCGTGGAGAGTACCTTTGTCGATGGGCTGCGCGTAACTGACAAGGCCACTGCCGAGGTTGCGGAAATGGTGCTGTCGGGTGCGATCAACAAGGAGCTGGTCGGCTGGATCAACCAGGCAGGCGGCAAGGGGATGGGCCTGTCGGGCAAGGACGGCAAGATGGTCCGCGCCGAGAAGGTCAACCGCACGGTGAAAGACCCCGATAGCCAGATCGAACAGGTGATCGATCTGGGTTTTGTGGGGGAGCCGCAGCATGTCGATACCACCATCCTCAAGACCGCCAGCGATGCTGGCATGATCCCCATCGTCGCTCCCATCGCCAGTGATGGTGAGGGCGAGACCTACAATATCAATGCCGACACCATGGCGGGCGCGCTGGCAGCGGCGCTGGGCGCGGCGCGATTGTTCCTGCTGACCGATGTTGCAGGCGTGCTTGACAAGCAGGGCAAGCTGCTGACCGATCTCAGCCCCGCCGATATCGCTGCGCTTCAGGATGACGGCACGGTGAGCGGCGGCATGATCCCCAAATTGCAGACCTGCGTCGATGCGGTGGAAGCGGGATGCGAGGCCGCAGTGGTGCTCGATGGACGCGTGCCGCACGCGATGCTGCTGGAATTTTTCACCAGTCGCGGAGCGGGTACGCTCGTGAGCAAGGGCGGCTCTGCTTGACCTGTATTACCCGCGTGATACACTTGGCATAATTATTAATCAGGAGACTGGCGTGTACGCCCTAATCAATATCGTTGGCATGATTGCAAATGCGGTCATCTTTCTAGTGATCATTCAATTTGTGATCGGGCTGTTGTTCGCGTTTAATGTGGTCAGCCAAGGCAACCAGTTCTTGATGCAGGTCTATAGTTCAATAAATTCCCTGCTGGATCCTGTTCTCCGCCCGATCCGTAGAATTCTGCCTGATACCGGAGCGATCGACTTCTCTCCCATCGTGCTTATTTTTGCACTTAGGGCTATTGTCTACATCCTCAGCGATGTGGCGATAGCGACTCTTTGACAAAGCGCATTTGTGGGAGCAGGGGCGCGGCATGATCGGCAGACTTCTCATCGTTACCGCCGCAATGGCTGCGTTGCTTTCCGCCTGCACATCGCCGCAACAACAGCGCCGTGCAGAGCAGGGCCGTTCGGCTGAGCGGGCTCTCGACCGCATTGGCACCATCGGCGATCCAGGCCTTGTGGCCGCAGCCGATGTCGCCTTTGCGCGGATGGCGCGTGACGAAGGGCAGTGGACTGCCTTTCGCAGGTTTGCCGCACCGGGAGCCGTGATTCATGGCCGCAATGGCCCGGTTCCAATCGAGACTTACATCGCTGGTCGCGCGGACCCGGAAGTTTCCAACGCGTGGACACCCAACACCATCTGGGCGAGCTGCGACGGCACGCTGGCAATCACGTTTGGCCGCTTCCAGGTGCCGGATGGCGATGTTGGCAGCTACGTCACCGTGTGGGAGCTACAGCCCGACCGCAGCTACAAATGGACCTACGACGTCGGCGCGCTCGACGATCCGCAACCCGAACCCGAGGCTGGCCCGGACATTCCCGAAGGTGAGGACGTGATTATCGTGTCGGGGATGAGTTCGATTGAAGGACGCGTGGCGGATTGTCCGACGCGCGGCGCCGCTTTGGCGCAAATCCCGATCAGGCTTGCGCCGTTTCCCACTCGCACTGGAGACGCGGGCTCCGATGATGGAAGCTTGCGCTCGACGTGGTTCCACACGGCTAACGGCGAGCGTCGCATCACAGTTGACTGGGTGCGTGATGGCGAATGGCAGGAAGCGGTCAGTTTCACTGTGCCGCCGAGCGCCGAGTAAGCCATGGCAGAACTGTTCTTCTCCGCCTTCATCACCCTGTTTGTGGTCATTGACCCGCCGGGTTGTGCGCCGATCTACGCCGGGCTGACCAAGGGTGCGGCACCTGCGCAAGCGCGCAATATGGCGATGCGCGCGTGCTTCATCGCGGCCATCATCCTGCTGGTGTTCGCGCTGTTCGGGCAGGATCTGCTCGGCGCGCTGCATATTGAGCTCGACAGCTTCCGCATTGCAGGCGGGCTGATGCTGTTCTGGATCGCGTGGGAAATGGTCTTTGAAAAACGGACCCAACGGCGCGAAGAGCGCGCTGAAAAAGTCGCCGCAACTCCCGAAGTCGAGGACGTATCGGTGTTCCCGATGGCGATGCCGATGCTTGCTGGCCCCGGCGCGATTGCCGCAGTCATGCTGCTGCAAAACGAGGCCGAAGGATTGCAGGAAACGCTGGTCGTGCTCGGTGCGCTTGCCGCAGTGCTGGCGCTCACAATGCTCGCCCTGATCGCGGCAGGCCCGCTGATCCGCCTACTCGGCGCGCGGGTGGAAGCCGTTATCACAAGGCTGCTCGGCGTGCTGCTGGCGGCATTGGCAGCGCAATATGTGATCGACGGCCTGCGCGGGAGTTTTGGGGTGTAATCTGTGGTTACGCTCGCCCATCCGGGTGAGCATCCTCGCTAGACGGCCAGCAAGCTGGCCCCGTTGCGTAGCGGAGGGATCAGCACCGAGGACGACCGCGCGGATGCGCGGTAGTACCTACTGCAACGTTACATGCCCTTCGTCGGGATCACCCTTGGCGAAGAATTCCAGCAGGCTCACCAGCAGGTCACACCGTTCGCGCAGGTTTGGCGCTTCGAGCAGGCCCTGCTTTGCCGCGGCGTCGAAAGGCGCGAT
>DFBR01000065.1:0-583 GCA_002367375.1 Erythrobacter sp. UBA3075
GGTTGTTTGTTTACTCCCTGCCAAAGGATTCTCCGATCTGCAAGGCGGGCCAGCTTCCTTGTAACCGGGCCATAGCGTGCTATATAAACAACACACTTACAGGGTTTTGGAGGAATTCGCGCATGTTCAAACGCCTCGCCATGCTGGCAACACTGGTATTCGGCAGCCTCGCGCTGGCGAGCTGTGGCATCAACTCGGTTCCTGCGGCGGAGGAAAACGCCAGAGCCAAATGGGCCGATGTCGAAGCTGCGTTTCAGGAACGCGCAAACCTTGTGCCCAATCTCGAACAAATCACGATGTCTTCTGCGGAACAGGAGCGTGCAACGCTTGAGGGCGTGATCGAAGCGCGTGCGTCCGCCACCCGCCCCGAGATCCAGATCGACAGCGGCGATCTCAACAACCCCGAGGCGATGGCCCAGTATCAGCAAGCGCAGAACACTTTTGGCGGCGCTCTTTCGCGCCTGATGGCAACGGTTGAAGCCTATCCCGAACTGCGCAGCCAGGAAAATTTCGGTCGATTCATGACCCAGCTTGAAGGGCAGGAAAACCGAATCCGCGTGGCGATCCGCGATTACAACGAGGC
>DFBR01000065.1:644-7398 GCA_002367375.1 Erythrobacter sp. UBA3075
TACGAAGCGGCCACCGAAGGCGCAGAAGTCGCGCCGGAACTGGATATGCGCGGCGAGTGACGCTGTCACTTCGCACTAACCTGCCAATCAGGCATCTGCTTGCCCTGCTGATCGCCATTGTGGCGGTCGGTTGGGCGACTGTTGCCCATGCGCAGCCTGACTTCCCAGAACGTGGCAAGGCGCCAGTTCTCGACCTGGCGAACATCATTGATGATGGAACCGAGGCGCAGCTGACGCAGCAACTTGAAGATTTCGAGACGCGCAACGAGCGGCAATTCGTGATCGTCACGCTCGACACTTTGCAGGGTTACGACATCGCCGATTACGGATATCAGCTGGGCCGCTATTGGGGTCTGGGCGATGCAGAAAACAATGACGGTATCATCCTGATAGTCGCACCTAACGAACGACGTATGCGGATCGAAGTCGGCTATGGGCTTGAGGGTATCATCCCGGACGGCCTCGCGTTCGAATACGTTGAGGGCATGAAGACCTATTTCCGCAACAATGATTATTCCGGCGGCATCAGCTGGGCGGCAAATGAAATCATCACTCAGCTCGAACTCCCGCCCGAAGAAGCTGCGGCGATTGCAGCCGGAGCTGGCCAACAGCGCGAGGCCGAAGGCGGCTTTCCGATCGGTACACTGATCTGGCTCGGCTTCCTGTTCTTCTTCTTTGTCCTGCCCATGATAACGGGACGCGGCGGGCGGCGGCGCTATCGCAGCGGAACCGGCGGCTTGGTCGGCGACATCATCTTATGGGAAGCAGGCAAAGCGATTGCTCGCGGAGCATCCGGCGGCGGAAGCAGCTGGGGCGGCGGCGGTGGTGGCTTTGGCGGCGGTTTCGGCGGCGGTGGTGGCTTTTCCGGTGGTGGCGGATCGTTCGGTGGCGGCGGCGCTTCAGGGGGCTGGTAATGGCATATTTCGATAAAGCGCAGCACAAGATCGTCTCCGACGCCGTGGCAGAAGCAGAACTGACCACCAGCGGCGAAATCGTCCCGGTTATCGCCGAGCGGTCGGATGAATATTCCGATGTCGTGCTGGTCTGGGCTGCGGCTGCCGCTTTCACCGCAATGAGCATTTTCGCTGCGTTTCCAGAATTTTTCCTCGAGAAGGTCGACTGGGTCTTGGGCGGTTGGTCGTCCGAGCGCAGTTATGGCGAAATCATCGCCTGGGCTGTGGGCTTTGGCCTGCTGAAATTCGTCGCCGTGTGGGCGATCCTCAGCTGGGACCCCTTACGCTTTTTCTTCGTCCCCTCCCCGCTCAAACGCCAGCGCGTGCATGATCGTGCCGTGCGCCACTTCAAAGTCGGTGCCGAGGGTCGGACGCATGGCAAGACCGGCGTTATGCTCTACCTCTCGATGCGCGAGCACCGTGCGGAAATCGTCGCTGACGATTCCATCACCGATCTCGTGCCTGCTGAAGTCTGGGGCGAGGCCATGGCCGATATGCTCGCCGATATCCGCAAGGGCTGCATCGCGGAAGGCATTGCCGCCGGGGTGCGCGATGTAGGGAAGGTTCTGTCGGAACACTTCCCGCGCGGGGCGGATGACGGGAATGAATTGCCCGACCGCTTGATCGAAGTCTGACCCTTCGTTAGCGCGCGTCGCATGAACACACCTGACGCCGATCTGCCCGAAGAAGTGACCTGGCAAGGCCAGTGGATCACCGCCAAGAAACGCGGCCGCTGGGAATATGTCTCCCGCGCGCGGGACATTCGCGCTGCCGTCATCCTCGCGGTGGAGGATGGCGAAATCCTGCTGGTCGAACAATATCGCGTGCCGCTCGGGTGCCGATCATTGGAGTTACCCGCTGGCCTCATCGGAGACGATGACGGCGGTGAGGATGACGATCCGCTCAGCGCCGCCAAGCGCGAGTTGGAGGAAGAGACCGGCTATGCCGCCGCGAACTGGGAAGTGGTGGGCGAATTCTTTTCCTCCCCCGGCATGACGAATGAAGGCTTCACCCTGCTGAAAGCCACCGGCTTGACCAAAGTCGGCCCCGGCGGCGGCGTGGAGGGTGAGGACATAACCGTCCACCGTGTGAAATTGGCCGGTTTCGACAAGACCATCGCCGATTTTCGCAATGGCGATATTGCCATCGATACGCGGATGCTGCTGGCGCTCGGCCCGGCACTGCTGGGCGATGCGGCGGACTGACCATGATCGAGGAACTGATCGCCAAAGAGCGCCTGCCCGAGGACTACACGCAAATTGTGGAACAGCACTGGAAGCCGCTCGCGACCCGCATTGCGCGCGAGGCGACCAGCCGCAAACCGCTGATCGTCGGCGTGAATGGTGCGCAGGGGACGGGCAAGACGACGCTGTGCCGTTTCTTGGAAGTCCTGCTCAAGCAACGCGGCCTGCGCGCCGTGACGCTCTCGCTCGATGATCTGTACCTGACGCAAGGAGAGCGGCTGCAACTGGCAGCAGAAGTCCATCCGCTGTTCGAAACCCGCGGTGTTCCGGGAACGCACACTGTCGCGACAGCCTTTTCGATCATCGAAGATGTGCTGGCCGGGCGGACGTTCGAAATACCGCGCTTCGACAAATCCTGCGATGATCGCAGCAATGAGGTCACGCGGATCAGCGGTCCGGTGGATGTCCTGCTGTTCGAAGGCTGGTGCATTGGCGCCACGCCGCAGGAGCCAGACGCGCTGGCCACGCCCGTCAATGAGCTGGAGGCTGAGGAAGACCCAGAAGGTATATGGCGCGCGCTCGTCAACCATTGGCTGGGGGCGGACTACAAGCGCCTGTTTGGCCTGATTGATCTACTGATCATGCTGAAGGTGGACAATTTTGAAGCCGTGCTCGCCAACCGGCGGCGGCAGGAACAGAAACTGGCTGACCTTAATCCCATCGGCCCCGGCCTGATGGACGAAGAGGCGCTGGTCCGCTTCATCTCTCACTATGAGCGGCTGACACGGCATATGCTGGAAGAAATGCCGGATCGCGCAGATATCCTGTTTGAAATCGGGCCCGACCAGCGGCCCCGGTAGTCGCTACGCATCGTGTTATTTTGCTGAAAGGAGCATCGCAACCGGAAGGGTTGGGATGGAGTAAGCGAGGCGGGAGGGAATGAGGAAGACAGCCCCGCCTATCCGGCTGCGATGCGATATCCGTGCTACAGCAGCGGACCAAACAAAATAGATGGGCCTTAGGCCGTAAAACTACCCATTGCAGGGCTTTGGCAAGCTAAATGCCTGCTTCCACTGCCAAGCGGATCATGTCGGCACTGCTCTTCGCGCCGAGCTTCTCCATCGCCAGACCACGGTGCATCTTGATCGTCTTTTCCGACAGGCCAAGCTCCCAGGCGATCTGCTTGTTGCGCAGGCCCGCCGCCACCATTGTCATGACTTCCAGCTGCCGTTTCGACAGGTCCTTGATCTTCTCTGCCGCGCGAACGCGGCGCGTCAGCATCGGACTGTCCGCACCTTCCTCCAGCTCGATCTGCGAGCCATGGAAATATTCCAGCTCACCAGCGTCATCGAACACTGGCGCGACAACCACGGCATTGCGGAATGGGGTGCCGTCTTTCTTATAGTTGAGGATTTCGACCAGTACCGATTTGCGATCTTGCACACCATCACGGATCGCGTCGGTCAGCCACGGCTCTGTACCGGGCCCAGACAGAAAGCGGCAATTGCGCCCAAGGATCTCATCCTCTGAATATCCGGTCAGTTCTATGAACGCCTGATTGCACGCAATAAGCGGGTTGTCGGGCAAGCGCGGGTTGCTCACCACAGAAGCGATAGGGCTGGTCGCTATCAGATCCCGGGCGGCCGGGTCCGATGTATAAATTGCGTCTTCCACGAGCCAGTGTCTAGCCGCCAGCGGTGGTGCAGGTAAAGCCTGTGTTTGCAAGGGCGTGTGCTAAACCCGGCAATTATGTTACGGGGCTTAAGTGTGATGCAGCCTCCGGGCTGTGCGAGCAATCTGGCGGAGTAGGGAGAGGGGAAACCATGTCCATCGGATCACAATCTGCGGCTTTGACGCGATTGCTGCACCGCGTGCAGGGAGAAATCCTGAAGCACCCTGCGTTCACACGCGGGTCTGGAGGCAAAGTGGACGACATGTCCTATCACTCCGACGGGCAGGCGATTGATGATATGGCGCGCGATCTGGCGCGGATTTCAGCGCAGATTCAGCGGCTTTATTCCAGTGCCCGCTTCCAGGAACAGATCGCGTCGCGCGTACCGCGGGGCAAAAAGGGGCCTGACCTACGGTGGCAGAAATTCCGCCAGCAGCAATCCGCGCGCGACAAGCGCAAATCGGTGGATCAGGTCTACCAATTATCGTCGGATGTGCTGGGGATGCTGGAACATCTGCGCGATGCCAACAACCGCCCGCCGATCGAAGATATCCTTGCCGAAGCGTTGAAAGAATTGTCCGATGACATGCAGGAGGCCGTTGCGGTCGTCGAGCAGAGCAAAGGCCATTACGAAAATATCGATGCTCACCCGACCGGCATGTACAATGTGCCGCTGCCACTGATTATCGCGCTGATCGCGATCTATCTGAAAATCCGCAACCGCTAATCCTGCATATCGGCATCGATGATACGCGCCTTTCCGGCTGAGACGTCGATGCGCATATCGGCAAAGCCCACCGCATTGAGCGAGTGGGATACCATCAGGATGACGCGCTGGCCGATATCCTGCCTTAGGCGCCCGATAATGCGCCGCTCCAGATCAGGGTCCATGGCAGAGGTCGCCTCATCCAGAATCAGCAGGCTGGCAGGCCGAACCAGTGCGCGTGCCAGACACAGCCGCTGACGCTCTCCACCCGAAAGGCGCGCGCCGCCATCAAGCAATTCTTCGCCCAGACCACCGGGCAGGCCGCGTACGATATCCGTCGCCTCGGCATGCTCCAATGCATCCCACAAAGCGGGGTCGTCCGCTGCTAGATTGGGCCACAGCAGGTTCTCGCGCACCGACCCATCAAAAATGAATGGCTCTTGCGGCGCGAAGGAAACTTGCGACTGCCACGCGCGGCGATGCCCGCTCTCCAGCGCGAAGTCACCGCGTTTCACAGTCCCCTCGGCAGGCAAATGCAGCCCGGCGATCAGTTCGACCAGCGAAGACTTACCCGCGCCCGATGCTCCGCCAACATGCACCAGCGTGCCGGGTGCAATCCGGATCGGTTCAGCGGCGACAAGGCGCACGGTCTGCCCTGTTTCATTCACAACATCGACACAAGCGTGATCGATTTCCAGCACGCCGTCTGCCGGAGGGAGGGGATCGCCCGGCATCAGTGGCTTGTCGCTGCGGCCTTCCTGTGCCGTCTTCAACGCTGCTTCCGTCTCACGGATAGCCTCGAAAGCGGGCAACGCATGGGCAATCGATTGCAAGCCGCCGAAAGTCGCAATCAGGTTTGGCGACAGCCGCAAAACGATGGCCGCCATCACCAGCAATTCGCCGCCCGTCAGCCCGACCAGTCCGTATCCCACCAACAGCACCAGCAGCGCCGCTATCGCGCCTACCAATTGCACCGCATTGCGAAGCCGGCCTTGCTGGGTGACGAACTGGATCGCCAGCGCGCGCGTCTCGGCAATACGCTCGGCAAAGCGCCCACTCAGCTCGTCCTCGGCGCGGGCGGCCTTGGCGGCCTTCATCCCATCGAGAAACAAGGTCGTCTCGTGCATCACACCGCGATTGGCATAGTTCAGCTGCTTGCCGAGTCGATGGCTCCGCGACGTCCAGATGATCGCAGCGATCAAGCCGATCGCGACCAGCCCCAGCAACGCCAGCCCCAGCACCGCACTGACAACGAAAGCGGCGGCCAGATAGGCCATGCCCATCGCCAGCGTCACCACGCCTTTGGACAGCGCCTGCATAGTCATCGCCAGCCGTCCGATGTTGGTTGTCATGGTGTTGAGCAATTGCGATTTGCGGAACCGCTTGATCACCGGCCAATCGGTATGGGCAAGCAGGGTAAAGAATTGCAGCCGGGTATGATCGACAAATCCCTGCGACAGGCTGGTCATCATGATATCGCGCTTCATCAGCACGATGGCGCGCAGAACAACCAGCAGAATGAAGCCCAACCCCATAACGGACAATTGCCCGATGACTGTATCGATGCCGACAGAATCGAACCAATTGAGCAATTGCCCGGTCACTCCGGACCGCACAGCCTCTTCCTGCGCAAACAGCGTTTCCGCAACGGGCAGCAGCAGCACCAGCCCAACACCTTCAAGCACGGCAGCCAGCGCGATGATAAACAGAGTTCCACCCATCCGCGGCCCGGCATAGGCAAGGATTGCAGCGAACAAGTCGCGCGCGCCCGATTGGGTTGAAGCAGGCAATTCAGGCACGTCAGACGACATTGTCAGCGCTTCTCTGGGGCATTTTCCCCTTGTCGAAAGCCATGAAGTCAGCGCGCTCGCTTTCGCCGGTCACCACCACATCGCCCACCATCAGCCAAGCATGAAAGAGCAGCCCCTCTTCCATATCGCCACGGCGCGATCCGATGATGATGCGCGAAGGCAACCCGCGCCGTGCCAGCACCCAGCGGCTGGTCATGGCGCGCGGCAGGCAGACCGCTTCGAACAGGCGCAGATGATCGGCTACGCGGTTCACGATGCGGCCAATGTCGCTCGCCTGTTTACGCTGTTCTGGGGAAAGCTGCGGGCGCTCATCATCTGACTGCTCGCCTTCGATCACACCCAGCAATCCGCGCCAGTAGCGAAACGGCACCCAGCGGATCAGGAAACGCGCCCACGCGAGCGATAGCCATATCTCGAGCCGCAGGAGG
>DFBR01000065.1:7540-12701 GCA_002367375.1 Erythrobacter sp. UBA3075
CCAAGCCGCCGCGAGATTGCGGCAAGATGGCCCTGCACCAGCGCATCATCAGGTGAAGTTGAGGTATCTGCCAGCCAGTCAGCGACGATCTCTTCATCCCACAATTCAGCCACCGCCAGCAGGCTCGCCACCAGCGCCGCCTCGCAGCCCAGTTCGCGCGACCGGGCAATTGCTGCATCGCGCACCTGCGGTGTCACGCGCTGGGCAATCTTGACCAGATCGCACAACCATTTCAACCGCTTCCACCCAGTCAGCGCGCCATGCACGATCAGGTAGAGAACATAATCGGGATCTGACAACGACACAGAATGTACGCCGTTACCCGTGCCCATTTCGGGATCGCGCCAACCATCGGGCGGATAGCCAAGCAGGCGCGAATGCAATTCGATCTGCACGGACATGGTTGGATCGACAATGCCGACTTCGCGGTGATGGCGCAGCACCCAGCGCGCCTTGCGCATGGCGGATGCGCCAGTGCCGCCGCCAATGCGGTAACCGTGCTGCGCTGCCAATTCGAGCGCGCCATGGACGCGCCCCGGCTCGACGAGAAGATCGACATCTTTGGACTGCCGCAGCGCGGATTCGCCATACAGCTCTTCACCCAGCCGCCAGCCCTTGAATTCAATCCAGTCGATGCCCGCAGCATCGAGCAATTCGCTGAATTTTCGCGCAGCAGCCTTCTGTCGCAATTCGCGCCGCGCATTGCGGGCTGCCACTTGTTCCAGATAGGCGATCGCATCACCCTCGCCATCCGGCCAAGCGCTCCACGCGCGGTGCAGCAACGGCCCGATCCGGTGACGATCCGCCGCAAACTGCGCCAACTCCACGCCCGGCTGCGGTGCATCGTCCGCAAGCTGCAATCCCAGCGCAGGACGAAGCGCAGCGGCGAGTTGGCGCAGTTCGGACGATGCAGTCAGCATGGCCTCACCTAATCCGCCTTGGCCCTCGCCTGCAACAACTCCTTGTAACACGCACACCATGATGCTTTAGCGCCCGGCATGTCAGCGATAGGGGCAATATTCCGGCGGGACGGTTCCATGGTGCCTGCCGAGGACACCGAGCGCATGACTGCCTCGCTGCGCATCCACGGTCCGCGCAAGCAGGAAAAGCGCCGGTTCGACACGATGTCGGCCAGCTGGACGCATGGCGAAGACTTCACCCCGCAGGACAGGTTCGAACGCCAGCCTATTGTGGCGGGATCGGGCGCATTTCTGTTTTCTGGCAGGCTCGATTACCGCGATGATCTGGCCCGCGCCCTAGGTATCGAAGCTGCGCGAGCAATGACCATGCCAGACAGTGCGCTGGCGCATGCCGCATGGCAGAAATGGGGCCGCGATGCGCTGTTGCGGATCGAAGGCACCTGGGCCTTCATCGCGCTGGATACGCAGCGTCAGGCCCTGTTCGCCGCCCGCGCCCCGCTCGCCGCGCCGCCGCTGGTCTATCACGACACGCCGGGCCTGTTTGCAATCGCCTCTGCACCCAAGGGACTGTTCGCCCTACCCGCAATTCCGCGCGAAGTGGACGAGCAGCATGTGGCCGATACGCTGATCCTCAATTTCGAGGATGCGGAGCAGACCTATTTCCGCGGTGTGAAGGCCCTGCGCAGCGGCCATTGGCTGGAAGTGCGGCGCGACCGGGTGGAGTGCCGCCAATATTACGACATCGCCTCGCTGGAGCCGGTGCGCTTCGCCAATGATGATGACTATGTCGACGCTCTCGATGCGCTCCTGCATGACGCCGTGGAAACCGCGATGCGCGCGGATCGGACTCCGGCCACAACAGTCAGCGCCGGCCTGGATAGCTCCACCGTCTCGGTCTACGCGTTGGAAGCGCTGGAGCGCGGCGTACACGATTTGAACGATCCGCTGCTTGGCTTTACCCACGTCCCGGGCAAGGATTGGGACGGGCGCAGCTTCGGCAAGACGCGGCTTGGCGACGAATCCGGCCCAGTGAAGGCGCTGGCCGCGATGTATCCGCAATTCGATGTGACCTTCGTGCCATCCGAGGGCCTGTCGCTCGATCACAGACTGGATGAATATATCCGCATGAGCGATTCCCCGCCCTATGGATGGAACAACATCCATTGGGGAGTGGAGATTGCTCGCCTGACGCGCGAAGCCGGGCGTAAAGTGTTGCTCAATGGATCGAGCGGCAACCGCACGATCTCGATGACCAATCGTTATATCTACCCGGAACTGCTGCGGCAGGGGCGATGGGGCGAAATGCACCGCCTGCTGCGTGGGCTCGACATCCAGCAAGGCATGTTGAAGCGTTATTATCGATTTGTCGGTGAGCCACTGCTGCCCTCATTTGCCAACAAGGCCATAGCGCGGCTGCGGCGTGACCAATCGGGCGCGGGTTGGCAGGGCTTCTCCGCGATCAATCCAGACTATGCGGCCGAAATGCGCGTGTCCGAGCGTGCCGCTGACATGGGCTGGGACGACAGCTATTCATCGCTGAAAAGCTCACGCGATCTGCAAATGCGTATGACCTTCAATGGCAACCGCGAACATGGCGCGCTGCATGTTCTAGGAATGCAGGGCATCACCGGCGTGCAGGGCCGTGATCCGCTGGGAGACCGGCGCATTACCGAATATTGCCTCGCCATACCGCCTGATCAGTTCATGACACCCGGCACCGATCGCTGGCTTGTCCGGCGGTTGATGAAGGACCGAATGCCGCCGGAAATTGTCGACATGAAAGTGCGCGGGCGGCAATCAGCGGATTGGCACGCGCGTTTTACGAAAGATATCGAGCGCCACCGCGAGGAATTCGAGCAGGCTGCGAAGGACCCGGATATGGCGCATCGCTTCGATATTCCGCGCATTCGCAAGATCTTTGAGACATGGCCCGACAAGACCCCTCTCGACGCGGATGACCATCCCGATTACGCGCTGGCCATGGTGGGCATCGGGAGGATGGTTGGCATGTCGCGCTTTATCGATTGGGTGGATGGCAAGAACAGATGATTGATACCCCATTCACAGTGTCCGCAGATCTCGATCTCGGGACGCGCGTCGGCTCTTACCTGCGCAGCGGCGATGCAGACGTGTCCATTGCTGAGGGGCAGGTGCCGCAGGCGCTGGATAATGTGACTGATCGCGGCGTTGCATTTGAAGTCAATGCGGAGGAGTTTCTGCTGCACGTCCCCAATGGGGCGAGCTTCCATGTGATCGGCGGAAAGCACATTCGCTATGCCCGCAATGGCGTGTCGGACCGCGATGTCGCTCTGTTCCTGCTCGGCTCTGCCTGGGGCGCGCTGTGCTATCAGCGCGGGCTGCTGCCGCTCCATGCCAGCGCCGTGATGCACAAGGGGAAGGTCCATGCCTTCACCGGGCAATCAGGCGCGGGCAAATCCACACTCGCTGCAGGACTTTCGCAGCGCGGGCTGGATTTCTTCACAGACGATGTGCTGATAATTGATCCCGCCCGGATCGAAGGTTCCACCGCAAGCTGCTTTGCCGGTCAGAAGGACATGAAGCTGTGGGAAGATGCGCTGGCGCTGACCGGCGTTGAAAGCCATGGCCCGGTGCGCGACGAACCCGATTTCAAGAAACATTTCGCCATGCCCGCCACTACGGAGGAAAAGGGCAGCGGCGATCTGGTCAGCCTGACGATCCTGAAGAACGAGAATGTCCGGCGGGATCGCGATCCGATCCAGATTGAGCGCGTGCGCGGCGCACAGGCGCTGAAGCAATTGCGCGAGAGCGTTTACCGGATGCGCTATGCCAACGCGATTATGGGCCGTCAGGCGCTTTATACGGCGCTGGCCCGGCTCATCGCGGCGGTCCATGTGCAAACATTCGACCGTTCCATGCTGAAGCCGCAATTCGACAATTCAGCCACCGCCATGCGCGACTGGATTCAAAATTTCGACCAAGCCGATGGCTGAGGTAGGCGCATCTGCTGATAGCCCTCCAATCGAGGGCATTACCTGGCTCGCCTCCTTCCCGAAATCGGGCAATACGTGGACCCGCGTGTTGCTGTCGAACCTCATCGCTCCGGACGGTGTTGATGATGACAATTTTGCCTCGCTGGCAGGGTCCATCTCGTCCAACCGCTCCGCCTTTGATGCGATCACCGGCCTGCCCTCTTCCGATCTGACGGATGACGAAATCGACCTGCTTCGGCCTGATTATTATCGCGAGAATGCGAAGGTTGCCGCCCAGCGTCTGTTCGTGAAAGTGCACGATGGCTATCATGACAATGGCGCTGGCGACCCGATTTTTCCCGCCGATTGCAGCTTTGGTGCGATCTACCTCGTGCGGCATCCATTCGATGTCGCGGTGTCTTACGCCAGCCATCAAGGTCACACGAATTATGACAAGGTCGTCAAACAGTTAAACAACGCCGATCACATCATGGCGGGCGGCGGAAAAAGCCAGCTGCGGCAAAGAACACTCGGCTGGAGCGGCCATTATCTAAGCTGGCACCGGCAGGAGGATATTCCCGTGCTGACGGTCCGCTATGAAGATATGCTGGCCGACACTGCCGCTTGCCTGAAGCGAATGGCAGAGTTTCTTGGCTTGCCTGAAGCGGACGAGGATGTGGCCATTGCCCATGCGGTCGAGGAAAGCCAATTCGACAAATTGCAGGCGAAAGAAGCACGATCGGGTTTCCGTGAACGGCCTGAAAAGACCGAGCGTTTCTTCCGTGCTGGCCGCGCTGGCGATGGCTGGAACATCCTATCCGAGGAGCAGCGCGAAATGCTCTACACCGCCAATCGCGATGTTATGGAAGAATTGAATTATACGCCTGAGAAGGCCGGGAGAGAACAAGCGTGACAATTGCGAACGAAACCACAATCACCAAGACCGATGACTGCGTTGAAACGGTGGTCGATGATGAGCTGGTGCTGATGAATGTCGTGAACGGCCTGTTCTACAGCCTGAAGGACACCGGACGCCGTGCGTGGGAACTGCTCGCAGAAAAGGACAGCTTCGGCGCGCTGGTCGATGCCATGTGCAGTGAATATGATGTGGCCGATGAACTTTGCCGCACGGACCTCACCAAATTGCTGACCGACTTGGATGAGCGCACGCTGGTGAAGCTGGGCTAAGCCTGCGGCTAGCCCAGCTTACCGTTTCCAGCCTCAGTCTTCCCACCAATACGGCGCACGCTCAGCATCGCCAGTTACGACTTCATTTAGCGTTGCCGCGTC
>DFBR01000062.1:0-395 GCA_002367375.1 Erythrobacter sp. UBA3075
CGAGTGATTTCCAGTTTGGTTTCGATTTCCCCCGCCTACTCGACACCGCGCTCATCAGCGAGGAGGATCTGGTCGACGATCCTGTGACGAGCGGCGGCGACAGCGCGGTTCATGCGCTTTCAGGTGTGGACAATGGCGCGAACGAAGAGGGAGAGGACTGATGGCCCGCACATTCGCCGCATTGCTCACCGGTTTCGGTCTGCTCGCTTCAACACCTGCCACAGCGCAAGATGTACCGATGGCCCTGCGCGATAGCGTGCCGATTGGTTCCAACGGATTGTGCGAAGCGCAAATTCAGTCACCCACGCAGGCCGACGGGCTGTTCGACCGCCATTATGCTGTGATCTGTCAGGATGCTTCCATCGCAGTGGGCAGCCTTGCTGTCCTGCCGAGCC
>DFBR01000062.1:488-8968 GCA_002367375.1 Erythrobacter sp. UBA3075
TATCGCGACGCGCTGCGGCTGGGCATGGCGACGCTTGCCACCGACCGCGAAGTGGAAGGCGATGTCAACATCCCGCTCACCATGGCCGGCGATGCCAGCGCCTTTGCCCGCGCGCAGGCCGAAGCCATAGGAGCGCAGAGCGCGCTGGCCGAGGCCTATCGCCGTGGCAATGCAGGCAATTTCGCCGATGCCGCAGAATTCTTCGCTGCTTCTGCCGATGCACTGGAGGGCGATGATTCTACCGAAGCCCTGCTGAATTCCGCGCTCCAGCAATCAAACCTTGGCAATTACCTCGAAGCCGCGCTGCTGTTCATCGATATCCGCGATCTGCTCGGAGAAGACCCGATCCTGCACCGGCTCGCGCGCAATTTTGAAGCCGTGGATGCGCTTAACCGGGAAAGTCCGGCCGAAGCAATCATGACGCTCGACATGCCCTTGCCCGGCAATGTCAGCAGCCTCGATAGCTTGCGCCAAATGCAGGTGAGCACCCTCCTGGCAGAGCGGCTGGCAGCGGAAAACGGCAATGCCATCAGCGGCGCGACGGGCCAGCTGACCGCACTGGAGCGTGCCGAGCTTCTCGATGCACAGGCGCTCTATATCCGCGCGAGCGCCTTGCGTTCACAGGGCATGGCAGGGCAGGCGCGCGATACGCTTGTTCAGGCCCGGTCCGGATTGCTATCCGTGCGCGAAGGGCGGATCGTCTCGATCCTGTGGCTGCGGGCGCAGGTGCTGGGAGAAATCGCCGAAATCGACGAGCGGCGCGGACAGCTTTCGGGTGCGGAATCGCTGCACCGTGAAGCCGTCGGCCTGCTGGAAGCCTTTTATCCCGGCTCTCCGGCACTGGCGAGCGCGCAGGCGCAATATGCAGGCTTCCTTGCGCGCAACGGCCGCGAGACAGAGGCGCTGGCGCTCTACCGGTCGCTGGTCGCAACTGCGGGCAGCAAACCTGCCGCCAGCCTGCGCCGCTTGCTCGCCCCCTATTTCACGCTGCTGGCGGAACAAGAGGGCGTGAACACGGCCTCGGAAATGTTCGACGCCAGCCAATTGCTGCTGCGTCCCGGCCTTGCGCAAACGCAGGCCGTGCTCGCGCGCGAATTGTCAGGCGGTAGCGACGAGGCTGCGCAATTGTTCCGCCAATCGCTCAATGTCGGGCGCGGGATTGAACAATTGCGTGCAGAAATCGCGCAGTTGAGCCTCGATGCGGCAGGTGCAGACAGCGCCGTGCCCGCGTCAATACTCGCGCAATTGCGCCAGCAACTGGCTGCGCTGGAAATCCGTCAACTCGAATTGCAGCAGGATCTGGCGCAATATCCGCGCTACCGCGTGGTCGAAGAAGACCGCATGACGCTCGCCGATTTGCAGGCCACGCTCCGCGATGGAGAGGCCTATTACAAGCTGGTGATGCTGGATGAGGCGACCTACGCCATCTTCGCGACGCCGACTTCAGCGCAGGCTTTCAGCATTGATGCCGAGAGCGACGCCATCGCCCGAATGGTCGACAATCTGCGCGATTCCATCGCTGTCGAACTCGCTGGTCAGACGATCACCTATCCCTTCGACATGGCGTCCGCGCGCGCTCTGTATGGTGAGTTGTTCGGCGAATTGGGCGGAGCGATGGCAGGCATCGACCACCTCGTGTTCGAACCCGATGGCGCACTGCTGCGCATGCCGATCAATCTGCTGGTGACCGATGATGCCAGCGTAACGCGGCAAATGGCGCGCAGCGCAGATCCGCAGGGTGACAGCTTCGATTACACTGGCACAGCATGGCTGGGGCGCGAAATGCGCGTAACCACCTCGGTATCGCCCACATCTTTCCGCGATGTGCGCAATACGCGCGCCTCCGATGCGCAGATCGAATACCTCGGACTTGGCCAAAACCAGCCGGTTGGCAATGCCGCGGCTCCTGTTACTCCGGTGTCGCAAGCTGCCGCGCAGAGCGATAGGTGCCAATGGTCCGCAGCGGCATGGAACAACCCCATCGCCGCGACCGAACTTCGTGCTGCCGAAACGCTGGTGAAAGCCAAAGGGGCGGACGCTGCGCTCCTCACCGATGCCGCCTTCACCGATACCGCTCTGCTCGCGATGGATCAGCTGGATGAATACCGCATTCTGCACTTCGCCACCCACGGCCTTGTGACTGCGCCGCAGCCCGACTGCCCGCCGCGCCCCGCGCTGCTGACCAGCTTTGGTGATGGCGATTCCGACGGGCTGCTGAGCTTTGCTGAAATCTTCGACCTGCGGCTTGATGCCGATCTGGTGATCCTGTCAGCCTGCAACACTGCCAGCGAGGGCGGGTTGGTGGCCAGCCGTGAGGCGGGCATTGGCGGGACAGGCGATTTCGCGCTCGACGGATTGGTCCGCGCATTTGTCGGCGCAGGCGGGCGCACGGTGGTGGCGAGCCATTGGCCGGTGCCTGACGATTTCAACGCCACCCAGCGATTGGTGACCGGCATTTTTAACGCCAGCGAAGGCGAGGCAACCACCGAAGCGCTTCGCCGCGCGCAGCTTGGCCTGATGGACGATGCGGATACTTCGCACCCGTTTTACTGGGCGGCCTTTGCAGTGGTCGGCGACGGGACGATTCCCGTTCGCCGCTAAGATTTACTCGTATTCCGTAATGATCGCGGAGAAATCGCGCGCACCATTGCCTGCTGCATCGAAGGCTTCGTAGAGTTCCTTCGCCTTGCCTCCGATGCGCGGAGCGACGCCCGCCGTTTCGGCGGCCTCCATCGCCAGCCGCAAGTCTTTCAGCATCAGGCCAGTGGCAAAGCCGCCCTGATAATCATTGTCCGCCGGAGATTGGGGGCCGACGCCGGGGACCGGACAATAGCTCGTCATCGACCAGCACTGGCCCGAACTAATGCTGGAAATGTCATAAAAGGTCTGCGGATCAAGGCCGAGCTTTTCCGCCATCGCAAAGGCTTCCGCCGTGCCGATCATCTGCACCGCCAGCAGCATGTTGTTGCAGATTTTCGCGGCCTGCCCATTGCCCGCATCACCGGCATGGATCACCGCCTTGCCCATATCGCTCAGGATCGGTTCGGCCCGCTTGAAGCCTTCTTCGGTTCCGCCAACCATAAAGGTGAGCGTGCCGCCTTCTGCTGCCGCAATTCCGCCGGAAACGGGTGCGTCGACCATCGGGTAACCCGCCTGCGCCGCCGCTTCGCTGACTTCGCGGGCCGTCGCCACGTCAATGGTGGAACAGTCGAGCAGCACCGCACCTTTGGGCGCATGGCCGATCACGCTTTCGGTATAGACGCTGCGCACAATCGCGCCATTGGGCAGCATGGAGACGACTGCCTCCACCCCTTCGACCGCCTCTTTCGCATCGCTGAAAGTCGCGCAGCCCTTGTCGCGCGCAGCGGCCAGCGCATCTTCGGAAAGGTCGAAAGCGCGCACCTCATGCCCTGCTTTCGCGAGGTTCGCGGCCATCCCGCCGCCCATGTTTCCGAGTCCAATAAATGCGATTTTCATGCGTTGATCTCCTTGCCGGATTGCCTGACATTTCGCGCCAGATCACGCAAGCGCCAGCACCCCGGTCAGCACGTGCCGAACCAGATCCACCTGCCCCCGAGCGCCCGTCTTGGCGTAGATTTTCTTCGAATAATTGCGCGCGGTTTCAATGGTCAGGCCGTGTTCCTGCGCCGCCTCGGCAATCGAAAGCCCCTGCGCCATCGACCACGCCAGCCGCGCTTCGCTGGGCGTCAGGTCGAACAGATCGACCAATTGCTCTGCACGGTCGGCGGAGGATGAGCGGTCGCCCCGGATATAGACCACCGCCACCGCATCCGTCCCGCCCGACAGAGCGTCGATCCGCAAGGGCGCCACCAGAATGTCGATCCATGGATCATGGCTGAGATTGATAGCGCGCAGGCGGGCGCGCGGATTGGCGGCATATTCGCGCACGAGCGCGGTCAACTGGCGGTCGATGGCCGGGGAAGATGGCGTAAGCCGGTCATAGTGACCGCGCCCAAGTGCGCCCGATTGCTGCAACAGCCTCTCCGCCTGCGAATCGCAATCTACAATCCGGCATTTTGCATCGAGGGAAATCCAGCCAAAATTCATTCGGGCAAAGGCGTCCGCGCTCAATTCTGAGCGGGCCCGCTCGCGCTCCATTGCCGCGATCACCCGAAGCGCAACGGTGAGGTGCGGCGCCAATGCAGCCAGCAGATTGGCAACATCCGCGCCCATCTCGTTGTCACTCGCCACAACCAATGCGGCATCAAGGCCAGTCCCGCCCCCCAGTCGCATCGCGCGCAGATTTGGCGCATCATTTCCCGCCCGTTCGACCAGTTCGTCGAGCGAATAGACCCGTCCTTCACGCATTTTCTGCCGCCAGCTAGCGGCCTGTTCCGGGCCGCTGGCGAACAGCGAATCGAGCACTGGCGACCACTCGCCGCTGGCCGAAGTTAGCCGCACGGGATCGGCCGCGTGCGAGGAATGCAGCACGATGCCCGCATAATCGGCGCGCGCAACCTGCCGCAACCGGGCAAGGAAAGTGTGCCACATCGGCTGTTCGAACACGCCATCGTGGAGCGGCACAAGCAGGTCGGTTTCGCCGAGATTGGGAACACGCATGGGTGATTACATAATACCTCCCATATGGGAGGTCCAGCCCTGCGGTCGACTATCTATATGGGTCGTATCACAAGCCATCAGGGACAGTTTTCGTGACCGCACCGCTGACACATCTCCAACGCCTCGAAGCCGAGGCAATCCATATCATCCGCGAAGTCGCGGCAGAGGCAGACAAGCCGGTCATGATGTATTCGGTGGGCAAGGATAGCGCCGTGATGCTGCATCTGGCGAAGAAGGCCTTTTACCCCTCGCCCCCGCCATTCCCGCTGCTGCATGTCGATACGACGTGGAAGTTCAAGGACATGTATGCACTGCGCGAAAAAGCTGCACGCGAAGCGGGGATGGATTTGCTGGTCTATCACAATCTCGAAGCCGAAGAACGCGGTATCAACCCCTTCGACCACGGCCCGCTGCACACCGATATGTGGAAGACCGAGGGGCTCAAGCAGGCGCTCACCCAATACGGCTTCGACGCAGCCTTTGGCGGTGCGCGCCGTGATGAGGAAAAGAGCCGCGCGAAGGAACGCATCTTCTCCTTCCGCACCGCCAGCCATGGCTGGGACCCCAAGAACCAGCGCGCCGAATTGTGGAACCTCTACAACGCCAAAAAGAAGAAGGGCGAGAGCATCCGCGTCTTCCCGATCTCCAACTGGACTGAGCTTGATGTGTGGCAATATATCCAGCTTGAAAACATCGAGATCGTCCCGCTTTATTTCGCTGCGAAACGTCCGACCTATGAATGGGAAGGCGGATTGTTCATGGCCGACGATCCTGAACGGCTCGAAAAAGTGCTGGGCACAATGCCCGAAATCACCGAGCGCTCAGTCCGCTTCCGGACGCTGGGATGCTTCCCGCTGACGGGGGCTGTCGAGAGCGAAGCAGCGAATTTGTCCGACGTGATCCAGGAAACGCTGCTCACCACGACCAGCGAACGTCAAGGTCGCGTAATCGACAAGGACGCTGGCGGTGCCGGCATGGAGAAGAAAAAGCAGGAGGGCTATTTCTGATGGCTCAGGATTCCGTCTACCAGACCGACGCTCTCATCGCCGAGGATATCGATAGCTATCTGGAAACGCACCAGCACAAGACGATGCTTCGCTTCATCACCTGCGGCAGCGTGGATGACGGCAAGAGCACTTTGATTGGGCGATTGCTTTATGACAGCAAGATGATCTTCGAAGACCAGCTCGATGCGCTCAGCGCCGACAGCAAGAAGGTCGGCACCCAAGGGCAGGAAATCGACTTCGCATTGCTGGTCGACGGTCTCGCCGCCGAACGTGAGCAGGGCATCACGATCGATGTCGCCTATCGCTTCTTCAATACCGAAAAGCGCAAATTCATCGTCGCCGATTGTCCGGGGCATGAGCAATATACGCGCAATATGGTGACCGGCGCTTCAACCGCCGACCTTGCCGTGATCCTGGTCGATGCGCGCAAAGGCGTACTCGTGCAGACGCGGCGGCATTCCTATCTGTGCCACCTGATAGGCATCAAGAACATCGTTCTGGCGGTGAACAAGTTGGATCTGGTCGACTACGATCAGGCCACTTTCGATGCTATCGTTGCCGAATACACCGAATTCGCCGAGGAGATCGGGATCGAGAGCTTCACTGCCCTGCCGATCAGCGGTTTCAGAGGCGACAATATTACCACCGCGCCGAGCGAGAGCACACCGTGGTATCAAGGACCGAGCCTGGTCGAGCATCTCGAAAGCGTTGAAGTCCTGTCGCAAGTTGCAGCGGACAAGCCGTTCCGTATGCCGGTGCAATGGGTCAACCGCCCCAATCTCGACTTCCGCGGCTTTTCCGGCCTGATCGCCACAGGCTCAGTAAAGCCGGGTGATGCTGTGCGCGCTCTACCTTCGGGCAAGACCAGCACGGTCAAGAGTATCGTCACTTATGATGGCGATCTGGACGAAGCGATTGCCGGACAGTCAGTGACCATCACGCTGGAAGACGAGATCGATTGTTCGCGCGGCGATGTGCTGTGTGTGGCGGACAATCCACCCGAAACCGCTGACCAGTTCGAAGCGACACTTGTCTGGCTCAATGACGAAGACCTGCATGTCGGGCGCGCCTATTGGCTCAAGCTGGGAACGCAGACTGTCTCTGCCACCGTGCAGCAGCCCAAGCACCGCGTCGATGTCAACACGATGGACGAGCTGGCGGCCAAGACCCTCTCGCTCAACGATATTGGCGTCGCCGAGGTCTATTCGGACAAGCCGCTGGTGTTTGAATCCTATGTCGAAAACCGCACGCTGGGCGGGTTCATCCTGGTCGACAAGATCACCAATGCAACCGTCGCTGCCGGAATGCTCAACTTCAGCCTGCGCCGCAGCCAGAACGTGCATTGGCAGGCGAGCGACATCACCCGCACCCATCACGCCAGCATGAAGAACCAGACGCCGCGCGTGCTGTGGTTCACTGGCCTGTCAGGTTCGGGCAAGTCGACAATCGCCAATGAGGTGGAGAAGAAGCTGGCACTGATGAACCGCCACACCTTCCTGCTCGATGGTGACAATGTCCGGCACGGGCTGAACAAGGACCTTGGTTTTACCGAGGCTGACCGGATCGAGAACATTCGCCGCATAGGCGAAGTCGCCCGGTTGATGACCGATGCCGGCCTGATCGTGCTGACTGCATTCATCTCGCCCTTCCGTGCCGAAAGGCGGATGGTGCGCGATATGCTTGAAGGCCACGAATTCGTCGAAATCTTCGTGGACACGCCGCTGGAAGTCGCCGAAGAACGCGATGTGAAAGGCCTGTATAAAAAGGCGCGTGCGGGCGACTTGAAGAACTTCACAGGGATCGATAGCCCCTATGAGGCACCCGAGAAGCCAGAAATCACCGTCAACACGGTCGAGATGTCGCCGGAAGAGGCGGCAAATTACATCATCGACCAGATCCTGCCCCTGAAGTGAGAAACACTCCTATGACGTCTCCCAGAACTGACGCCCAACTTGCCGCCCATCTCGCCGAATGCGCTGGCCGCATCCTGATCGAAGTGCGCAACTCGGGCATGTTCGAAGGCAAATCCCTGGGCAAGGCAGGCGATCAGATCGCCAATGAATTCCTCGTCCATGCATTGCGCCAGCAACGCCCCGAAGACGGCCTGCTATCCGAAGAAAGCAAGGACACCGAAGAGCGGCTCGAGAAGGACCGCGTATGGATTATCGATCCGGTCGATGGCACCCGCGAATATGGCGAGGAGCGCTCCGATTGGGCAGTGCATGTCGCACTGGCAGTTAACGGCAAACCGGAAGTGGGCGCGGTTGCGCTACCGGGCCTCGATCAGGTCCTGCGTACGGACAGGCTTATCGATGTCCCCGCTGCTCCAGAAAAACTGCGCATGGTTGTCAGCCGCACCCGGCCTGCAGCCGAAGCAGTGAAAGTTGCCGAAGCGATTGGCGCAACTCTGGTGCCGATGGGCAGCGCGGGTGCGAAAGCAATGGCGATACTGCGCGGGGAAGCAGACATCTATCTACATTCGGGCGGTCAGTTCGAATGGGATAGCTGCGCCCCTGCTGCTGTCGCTGCCGCCCACGGCCTGCACATCAGCCGGATCGATGGCTCACCGCTCGTCTATAACCAGCGCGACACCTATATGCCGGACCTGCTGATTTGCCGGAGAGCCCACGCTGACGCGGTCTTCGCTGCGCTGGCGGCGGCAGACTAACCAGAACATTTCTTGCAGGAATAAGAAACGGGCGGCCGCTCTCGCGCCGCCCGTTTCTCGTATCTCAATTTTGGCGGCGCTGGGCCTCCCGGCTGTTAGCACGAGAGCGCAACACCGGTTGTGATGACCCACGGATCAAGCCGAGCATCGCCGACCACGCCCAGACCCTGGAAGGTGCCTGTGGCGGTAGGCTGCAGGATCGTCTTCTTGGCATCGAAAAACAC
>DFBR01000062.1:9010-9256 GCA_002367375.1 Erythrobacter sp. UBA3075
AGTTCAATGTCTTGTTCTCCGATACAGCTTCCAACCTGCGGCTGCCGGGCGAAACCACCACGCACCACACCCTGACGCATGAAGAACCCAACGACAGCGAGCTCGGGTATCAAAATGCCCAAAGGGCTCTATTGACAATCTATGGTATAAACTTCGGACCCAGACCGCTCAGTGGTTAGAATCGGGTAGTCAATTCCATACCAAAGGTCCGCGGGGGTGACCATTCACCTTTACGATATCCACCAA
>DFBR01000062.1:9323-11395 GCA_002367375.1 Erythrobacter sp. UBA3075
CGTCCGTAAATACGTAGCGAATAGGCATCATTCCTGCCTGACAGTACCATATAAGCATTCAGCAAGGCATATCCTTCCTGAATATCCTCCGGCCTGTTGAATGGGCGGAAAGAGATGTCATCCGTATAGCTGAGCTCCCCCCTCAACCTGATGCTATCGAGGACATCGGAATTTACAGGGATTTCATGATCCACGCCGAGCATGAATGAGAATTCGGGAGCTCGGTTAAGTGGATTTCCAGACAGATCCTCTAGGTTGATGCCAGGAAAAATAACATCGTCTTCCGAATAACGCACGAATTCCGCATCCAGATAAGATCCGGAAAATTGAATTGTCGTATTGTCGGTCACGTGGCCAACGAGCTCCAATTCGATGCCCCTTACCCGGCTTTCCGGCGCGTTTTCCACCAATGCCTGCACGGTTAGATTCTTGAACACCTGCAGGTCTTCGTAATCGTAATAGAAACCAGTGAGGTTGGCTGTAACACTACCATCCAGAAGCGTGGATCTGAGGCCCGCTTCGTATGAAGTGATCTTCTCTGGAAGGAACGGATCCCCGCCTACCGCCGCGAAATTAAAACCACCGCCTTTGTAGCCCTGCTGGAAGACAAAATAGCCCATCACATCTTCGGTGAAATCATACTGCAACCCAATCTTGGGGGCTAAGGTCGTGTTCTCATACTCACCTTCAAATGGTACACTATTTAGTAGCACTGATGGGTCATCGAAAGAAAACGTCAGCACGTCATTGGCGATAGTCTTTCTATCGTGGCCAAGCCGTAGACCGCCGATAATCCGCAAATCATCGAGTATCGAGTACGAGAAATCCCCGAACACAGCATATGACCATGTCTTCTCAGGCTCAGCTAGAAACTGCTGTACGATACCAAAATTGGGAAACGGAAACCGGAAATTCACCTTGTATTGTTCGTAGAAGCCGAACGCACCAACAGTCCATTCGAATCGATCGCCGCTGCTGGACAGATTAAACTCCTGACTAAAGGATTCCGATTGGTCCCTTCTTGGCTCAAGAGTAATAAAGGGGATATTGAAGCCATCCACACCGGCGGAGAAGTCTATCGTACTTCTGCTGAAACCTGAGATGGATCTGAAATCGAGATCTCCGAATTCCGAATTAACTGTTAGATTGACCCCAAAGTCTGTGGTCAATCCTTCTCCAATCCGTTCCTCCGCTATCTCGAAAGGTTCATTGGTGGTAATGAACTGCGTACCCGCAGGCGAAGTGGCCAACAGAACATCGATATCGTCCTGCGATGGAGCGGTGATCATCACCGTCACGGGGCTGGATTCAACCTCGGCATAGCGCGCAACCAGATCGACCGTTGTATCGTCACCAGCACGCCATTGCAGGGACAGGCGCCCGCCCCATTCGTCAAGATCGCCATCCCTACGGTCGAGCAAAATATTATCGACATATCCGCTGCGACTTTGCCGGTATGCGACAAAGCGGCCGAGCAGGTCATCCCCGGCAAGCGGTCCGGATACCATGGCTTGGCCTCCGATGAGATCATAATTACCGACACTGAGCGATGCCTCTGCCTCGAAGTAACTGGTCGGCGCCTTGGAAATAAAATTGATGACGCCGCCTGTAGCATTGCGGCCATATAAAGTGCCCTGAGGGCCGCGAAGCACTTCGATCCGCTCCAGATCGAGAGTCGCCAATTGCGATGTTGTCGCGCGCGGTTGATACACTCCATCTACATGTATCGCGACGCCCGGCTCGGCAGCGGCTGTCTCCACCCCCAGACCCACACCACGAATGCTGACCAGCGCTGCGCCGGTCTGAGCCGAAAGCTGGAGATTCGGGATCTGGCCGACAAGATCTTCTGTGGAAGCCAAACCCCTGACGGCTATATCATCGCTGCCCAGCGCCGTTATCGCAACAGGTGTGTCCTGGAGCGAACTGGAGCGTTTGGTTCCGGTGACAATTATCTCAGTCGAAGCGTCAGCTTCCTCCCCAACAGAGCCCTCTTGCGCTGCTGCACCATCCTGCGCCAAAACCGAAGCAGGACAAGCCATCAGGCTGACAAAAAGTGTGGCGTATTGGCGCTT
>DFBR01000209.1:0-7450 GCA_002367375.1 Erythrobacter sp. UBA3075
CATCGGGATTGGTCTTGGGATCGGAATCGTAAACGCCATCAACGCTGGTGCCCTTCAGCAATGCATCGCAGCGCATTTCGGCGGCGCGCAGGGCGGCACCTGAATCGGTGGTGAAATAGGGCGCGCCGACACCGGCGGCGAAGATTACGATGCGGCCCTTTTCCAGGTGACGTTCAGCGCGGCGACGGATCACCGGCTCGCACACCTGATCCATCTGGATGGCGCTCTGCACCCGGGTGTGAACACCGATCTGTTCGAGCGCGCTCTGCATCGCCAGCGCATTCATGACGGTGGCGAGCATGCCCATATAGTCGGCCTGCGCCCGGTCCATGCCCTGCGCCGCGCCCGCCATGCCGCGGAATATATTGCCGCCGCCAATGACGAGGCAGATTTGCAAGCCGGTATCGCGCGCCGCCTTCACTTCCTCGGCCAGCCGCAGCACGAATGCGGGATCGATGCCATACTCCTGCTCACCCATCAGCACCTCACCCGAAAGTTTGAGCAGGATACGCTTGGTGTTGGGCAGCAGCATGTGTCGGTGGTCCCTCTCGGCCAATGCAGAAGTCGCAAGTTTGCGCGGCTTTAGAGCGGCGCGGGCGCGGTGCCAAGTGTTCCCCGGTGCTTTTGCGGAGATGGCTTGCCAATGAATCCCAGCAGGATGATCTGTGCCTCGTGCTCGAGGCGTAGGCCTTGGCACAAGGTTGCTGCCGATCCGCTTTGGCACGAGAGCCGAAATCTGGTTGGTGGAGTTGGGTGGACAATAGCTGGACTTTGCATAGATGACGCCGTTGTGAGGTTCCCCTTACTGTGCACTCCTGCGAAAGCAGGAGCCTGGCTGTTCTGGGTTCCTGCTTTCGCAGGACTGCACTGCTTGCGGACATAAGTTTCAGCAAGATAGCAAAACGGCCAGGATGACGCTGTCACCCTGGCCGCTTGATTTGCAATTTGTCTCAGATGCCTCTCGGTCGCTCTAGCGGCCGACATAGGGCGACCGCCCGCCCGCAGGTGCGGGTGCGCAAGGCAAGTATCTTACCCGCCGACAGCCGCAGCAACTTCTGCTGCGAAGTCGCTTTCTTCCTTCTCGATGCCTTCGCCGAGCTGGAAGCGGACATAGTCCTTCAGCACGATGGCAGTGCCGGCTTCCTTGCCAGCGGCGGCAACGACGTCGGCAATCGGCGTCTTGTTGTCGATTACGAACAGCTGGCTGAGCAGCGCGTTTTCCTTGGCGTATTTCTTGATCGCGCCTTCAACCATCTTTTCCTGCACGTTTTCAGGCTTGCCGCTTTCGGCAGCCTTTTCGGCAGCGACCTTGCGCTCACGCTCAATCACGTCCGCGTCCAGATCGTCAGCGGTCAGCGCCTGCGGGAAAGCCGCAGCGATGTGCATGGCAAGCTGCTTGCCGAGCGGTTCGAGAACATCCGCACCCGCTTCGCTTTCCAGCGCCACGAGCACGCCGATCTTGCCGAGGTTCGGCGCCTGCGCATTGTGCATGTAAGGCACGACCACGCCGTTGGCGATGTTGACGCTCTTCATGCGGCGAACCTGCTGGTTCTCACCAATGGTTGCGACATTCTCGGTCAACTTGTCAGACACGGTGCCGCCGTCGGGATAGGCTGCGGCCTTGAGCGCGTCGACATCGTCCGAACCTTGTGCCAGCGCGACATCGGTCGTCTTGCGCACAAAGTCCTGAAACTGGTCGTTCTTGGCGACGAAGTCGGTTTCGGAATTGACTTCAACGGCCACGCCCTTCGTGCCGGTCACAGCGACGCCAACCAGGCCTTCTGCGGCGGTACGGCTGGACTTCTTCTGCGCGGTGGCGAGGCCCTTGGCGCGCAATGCGTCAACTGCGGCTTCGATATCGCCATTTGCGGCTTCGAGTGCCTTCTTGGCGTCCATCATGCCCGCGCCGGTCTTTTCGCGCAGAGCCTTCACGTCGGAAGCGGTAAAAGCTGCCATTGGTTTTGTCCTTCTTATAAATAGTCAGGCACCGGACCTCTGGGGTGAGGTCCGGCGCAATAAGGGTAAGATGTGGTGCGCGGCTGACGTATCAACCGCGCATCATCACATTCAGGCGTCGGCCTTGGGCTCTTCCTTGGCAGGAGCGGCCTCTGCGGCGGGAGCTTCTGCGGCCGGAGCGGCTTCAGCAACCACGGCTTCGACGGGAGGTGCATCCATGGCGCCGAGGTCGGCACCCGAATCAACCACGCCCTTGTCCGAACCGGCGGTCACTGCCTTGGCAATCGCGTCGCAATACAGGCGCACAGCGCGGCTTGCATCATCATTGCCGGGGATCGGGAAGGAAATGCCTTCGGGATCGACATTGGTGTCGAGTACGGCAATCACGGGGATACCAAGGACATTGGCTTCCTTGATCGCCAGATCTTCCTTGTTCGCATCAATCACGAACATCACGTCAGGCACGCCGCCCATATCGCGAATACCGCCGAGCGAAAGTTCCAGCTTGTCCTTCTTGCGGGTCAGCTGAAGGACTTCCTTCTTGGTCAGACCGCTGGAGTCGCCCGAAAGCTGTTCTTCCAGATTCTTGAGTTCCTTGATGGAGCCCGAAATCGTCTTCCAGTTGGTGAGCATGCCGCCCAGCCAGCGGTGATTGACGAAGTGCTGACCACAGGCCCGCGCTGCATCTGCAATCGGCTCCTGCGCCTGACGCTTGGTGCCAACGAACAGCACCTTGCCGCCAGCGCGAACGGTCTGCTGGACAAAATCCAGAGCGCGCGCGAACAGCGGAACAGTCTGCGAAAGATCAATGATATGAACACCGTTGCGGCTGCCGAAAATATACGGCTTCATGCGCGGGTTCCAGCGGTGGGTCTGATGGCCGAAGTGTACGCCGGCCTCGATCAAATGCTGCATCGTGACGGTGGGAGCCGCCATATAGAATTCCTTCCGGTTATACCTCTGAATGGCGGGGAACCGGCCGCAATCTGTAATAGATCGCAGGCGGCACCGGTATGTGTGCCATCCATGTGAATTTGCCGACTATTCAAACTGCGTGAATCGCAGAGAGCCAGTCGACGGACGCGCACATAGGCGAGGTGTTCACAGAAATCCAGCGGCAATTTTCCGATTGCTTGCCGAAAACCGGGCAAATCGAAAACGGAACACAATGAGAACAAAATGCTTGACGGGCCGGAACATCAGTGGAACAAAGGGGCCAACAAATCAAATATGAGGTGCCCCGGCACCCGACGCTAAAGGATGATGAGCATGACCCTGGCAATTGCGATTTCGCTGTTCTTCGGCCTCGTAGCGGCGTTCTCGCTTACATCGTGCCATGCTTCACTGCGCAAGGCGCTGCGCCATTATCGCGCCATCCGCGCAGAGCTTATTCTGCTCGATCGCGCGGCGGCGTATCCGCACCAGGCTGTGCGCCTGCCACTGCGTCGCCCGCAGGATGCGTTTGCCCGGGCGATTGCAGCTTGAGAGCATCGGCCTTGGCTCGCCTGATCTTTGCATAACGTGTGACAGACCAGCCAATCAGGACAAGATAGATCACACCGATCAGGACCAGTGTCCACCAAGTCTCTCGCAGTAATCCCCCAACCAGCAATCCTGCCATTGCAATGATCGCCAGTTTGAAGTTGCCGGAAGGGCGCAATGATCTCCAACTTGGTGTCGCAAGGTCAGACACCATCAGAAGCGCGACGAGGACGAGCCAGGGACCGACAAGCCATGGTTCACGAAAAATTGGTTCATCGGTCGCCAGCCAGAGGTAGACTGGCATGAAGGCGAATCCTGCCCCCATCGGAGCTGGAACGCCGGTAAGAAACCCTGCCGACTTATGCGGCTGATCGTCGACATCGATCTGCGCATTGAACCGCGCCAGCCGCAGCGCACAGCAAATGGCATAAGCCAATGCGGCCAGCCAGCCGAAGCGCGGCGCCTCAACCAGCGACCAGAGGTAGAGCACAAGCGCGGGAGCAATGCCGAAACTGGCCGAATCGGAAAGACTATCGAGCTCTGCCCCGAACCGCGACTGCGCCTTCAAAAGGCGTGCAACCCGGCCATCCATCATGTCGAGAATGCCCGCTATGATCATAGCGAACACGGCTTTGTCCCACTCCCCGGCGATGGCGAACAGAACGCTCGTCAGTCCCGAACACAGAGCGGCAGCGGTGATGGCATTTGGCACCACGGCGCGCATAGAGAGGCCCTTGCCCGCTCGCGATCTGGTCACATGCTCATGCTCACTCGCCTTCGGGCCGAGCCATGCTGGTCCGGGTGTGGCAGTCGCGTCGTCATCAAATTCGTCGTGACCGGAATCGCCGCGTTGGTCGATACTCACTGACTGACACCTTCGAGCAGGCCTTGAGCACCGAGTTCGGCCAGGATCGTCTCCCCTGCAATCATACGCTGTCCGATCAGTACTTTGGATTCTGTTCCAGCAGGCAGATAGACATCCACCCGGCTGCCAAAGCGGATCAGCCCGACCCGCTGGCCCGATGCGACAATGTCGCCCGGCTTGATGAAGGGCACGATCCGCCGCGCCACCAGCCCGGCAATCTGGGTGAAACCAATGCGCGTACCATCAGTCCGCTCGACCAGAATGTGCTGGCGCTCATTCTCCTCGCTCGCCTTGTCCAGATCGGCATTCATGAAAGCGCCGGGAATATAGACAATGCGCCGCACTGTTCCGGCGATGGGAGAACGATTGATATGCACGTCGAACACCGACATGAAGATGGAGACACGGGTCACCGGCTCCGCGCCAAGACCCTGTCCGCCGTCGCCATCAGTGCCCTGCAACTCAAGTGGTGGAACAACCTGCGTGATGAGCGAGACCTGCCCATCCGCCGGCGACACAATCGCACGATCATCCTGCGGGACGACCCGCTCCGGATCACGAAAGAAGGCGAACACGCCGCCCGCCAGCGCCAGCAATGGCCAGCCGATCAACGCCCAGTCGAATAGCAGCAGGAAAACCAGCGCAATGCCAACGGCGATAACGCCAAACTTCCGACCTTCGGGATGGATCGGGGCAAGGCCCCATTCGCCATCACCGCGTCCGCGATTGTCTCTTAATTCTCCGGCCATTTGTAACTTCTAGGCGCTGCAGAGCGTGCTCACAAGCATCCTCTGCGGCGCAATTGGGGGAAGTCGGGCCGCTGGCCGCCGCGCTCACTCCATCGAGAAATCGAACGGCACACCGCTTTCGCGGAAACGCGCAGGCACGATCTCGCGGCCTATCGGCGGAGCTGAGCGGGCGACACAACGCGGACGATGGCACATGCGGCAGGCGACACCGATGGGCGTCGCGTCCTGCCTTGCCAAAGCTTCACCATAGGCGAGCTTGTCGAGATGCACAGCGGAACAGGCTATCGCCACTGACCGCGTCACACTGGCCGCGCCAAAGCCGCCGCCACCGCCCTTTACCGTGCGCGCAATGGATACGTAACGCTCTCCATCAGGCAGTTCGATCAGTTGCGCATCGACTTCGCCGGGGCGTTCGAACGTGCGATGGACATTCCACAGCGGGCAGGCCCCGCCATGACGGGCGAAGGGAAATCCTGCGCCATCCAGCCGCTTGGACACATTGCCCGCGCGATCCACTCGCAGGAAGAAGAACGGGACGCCCTCCTCTCCCGGCCTTTGCAAAGTCGTGAGCCGATGGGCAGCCTGTTCAAAACTAACACCAAATCGCGCACCCAATGCCTCGACATCATAGCGCAAATCCGTCGCCGCGCGAGCAAAGCTGCGCTGGGGCATCAACAGTGCGGCTGCCCAATAGGATTGCAGCGCGCGCCGGATCAGACGTTTGCCATCTTCGCTGGAGAATCGCCCCTCGGCCACGATATCGGCAATCACCTGCTCCTGTTCGAGGATCGCGATCTGCAAGGCTGCCTGAAACCGCCGTCCGGCATGATCGAGCCGTTCGGAGATGTAGATGCGACGGCGATGATAATCGTGCCAGCGCAGCGCGCCGTGGAGCAGGCCATCGTCGGTCAGACGCAATTCGAGTTGGTGGTTCTCGGCCAGATGGTCCAGCATGGCCTCATAAGAATCGAGCTCGCGCGCAGCAAGGCTGGCGCTGTCGTCCAGTTCCGGGAAACAATTGCGGCGCGCCGCGAGAAAGGCGCGTGCCTCGCCCACCGGGTCGCTGGCACGCGCGCCATTTTCTGCCGCGCCGCCACTCGCTTCGCGCCGCTCTGCCAACGCCAGTTGCTCTTCGCCAAAGGCCGTGTGCAATCGCAACAATGCCTCAGCCATGCCCGGATAGCTGGTCGCAATGTCCTGAATATCCAGCGGTTCGATATCGATGTCGGCGAAGATCGGATCGCGCAGTGCGCCTTGCAGGCGAGTGGCGGTCTCATCCGCATCCTCATCGGCCAATTCGCCAATATCGATGCGATAGGTGGTCGCCAGCTTTATCAGCATCTCAGCGGTGACCGGGCGCTGATTGCGCTCCATCAGCGCAATGTAGCTGGGCGAGATGTCCAGATCGCCCGCCATATTCGCCTGCGTCAGGCCGAGATCGCGGCGCAATTTCTTGAGCCTTGGGCCAAGGTAAAGTGCCTTTCCGGCCATGATTGTCCGCTCCCTCAGAATCGCGTCTCGTAATAGACTTTACAGCATTACATAGATTTTTTGTAAAGTTTGACAATATGACATCGTGATGGACGACATGACTGATTCAGAAAGGCAAAAGAGCTTCCAGAACACGAATCTTACTCGACTGGAGCCGACATGACCTATTTCGCTGAAATTCACCGCCAGACCGGGATCAAGCACAGCGATGGTGCGACCTGGCAGGGTATCGACCCCGAATTCGCTGCCCGCTTGCGCTTGCAGAACCGCTTCCAGAGCGGTCTCGACATTGCCCGCTACACTGCAAAGATCATGCGCGAGGACATGGCTGCCTATGACAACAACCCGGCCGCCTACACCCAATCACTCGGCTGCTGGCACGGGTTTATCGGCCAGCAGAAGATGATCAGCATCAAGAAGCATTTCGGTACCACCAAGGGGCGCTACCTCTATCTGTCGGGCTGGATGATCGCCGCGCTGCGGAGCGAATTTGGCCCACTTCCGGATCAGTCCATGCACGAAAAGACCAGCGTTCCGGCATTGATCGAAGAGCTTTACACTTTCCTGCGCCAAGCCGATGCGCGCGAACTGGGCGGCCTGTTCCGCGAGCTTGATGCCGCTCGTGAGGCCGGTGACGAAACCGCCGCCGCTACGGCGCAGCAGGCAATCGATGGCCATCAAACACATGTCGTGCCGATTATCGCCGATATCGATGCAGGCTTCGGCAATGCCGAGGCAACCTATCTGCTTGCCAAGAAGATGATCGAAGCGGGCGCCTGCGCGCTCCAGATCGAAAATCAGGTATCGGATGAGAAGCAGTGCGGCCATCAGGACGGCAAGGTTACCGTGCCGCATGAGGACTTCCTGCAGAAGATCCGCGCGATCCGTTATGCCTTCCTTGAGCTGG
>DFBR01000209.1:7579-9791 GCA_002367375.1 Erythrobacter sp. UBA3075
GATTGCATCACCGCCTTGCAAAACGGTGCCGACCTGTTGTGGATTGAAACCGAGAAGCCGCATGTCGAACAGATCGCTGGCATGGTGGACCGCATTCGCGAAGTCGCACCCCATGCCAAGCTGGTGTACAACAACTCGCCCAGCTTCAACTGGACGCTCAACTTCCGTCAGCAGGTCTATGACGCATGGGCTGAAGATGGCCGCGATCTGGCAGACTTCGACCGCGACCAGCTGATGAGCCAACATTACGACGACAGCGATCTGGCGAAGGAGGCGGATGAACGAATCCGTACCTTCCAGGCTGATGGCGCCAAGCGTGCGGGCATCTTCCATCACCTGATCACGTTGCCGACCTATCACACGGCTGCGCTGAGCACAGACAATCTCGCCAAGCGCTACTTCGGGGAGGAGGGAATGCTCGGCTACGTCAAGCAGGTCCAGCGTGAAGAAATCCGTCAGGGCATTGCCTGTGTGAAGCACCAGAACATGTCGGGCTCCGACATCGGTGACGATCACAAGGAAGCCTTTGCCGGTGAAGCTGCGCTGAAAGCTGGCGGCAAGAACAACACGATGAACCAGTTTGCGGCCTGAGCGGCTCGAAACACACATCAAAGGAGACTACCCATGGCAGAACCAACACTCGCCCGCCCCGTGTTCTCGACCGAGGACTTTGGCCTTATCCGCACCGCATTGGCCACCGCCATCCGCGCAGGTGAAGACAATGCAGAGACGCGCAAGCTGGTGAATTTGCACCACCGTCTGGGGCGGTTTGCACGATGACCACGCAGGCCCTGACAGAGATTGAGCGTCCGATGGATGTTGCTGGCTATGAGCAGCGTGCGAACCTGCACGTCGCTCCAGAGCTAGCATCCTTTGTGGAGAAAGAAGTGCTTCCCGGCACCGGCATCGGCGCCACAGATTTCTGGCAGGGCCTTGCCCGGCTTGCCGAAGATTTTGTCCCGCGCAATCGCGCCTTGCTGGAAAAGCGGTCGCAATTGCAGGCAGCGATTGACGATTGGCATCGCAGTCATCCCGATACGGCTGGCGGCGCTCCGGAAGCGTTCTTGCGGGAGATTGGATATCTGGTAGCGGAGCCGACCCCTTTCACCATCGGCACGCAGAATGTCGATGCCGAGATTGCCCAGATTGCCGGACCGCAGCTGGTGGTCCCGGTGCTCAATGCGCGGTTCCTGCTGAATGCGATCAACGCGCGTTGGGGCAGCCTGTATGATGCGTTCTACGGCACCGACGCGCTGGACGGCGAAGTACCGCCATCGGGCAGTTACGATCCCTCGCGCGGCGCGCAGGTCGTGGCGCAGGCCAAGGCTTTCCTCAATTCTGCGGTTCCGCTGGCTGAGGGTTCCTGGGCCGATTGGACCGGCGCCCCCCCGGCCCTCGCCAATCCAGAGCAACTGCTTGGCGCATCAGGCGGCAATTTGATCCTCACCAACAATGGTCTGCACATCGAAGTGGTGATTGATGCGAAACACCCCATTGGCCGCAGCGATCCCGCCCATATTGCGGATATCCGGCTGGAGGCAGCGCTTTCCACCATTGTCGATCTGGAGGACTCGGTTGCGGCGGTCGATGCGGCGGACAAGGTCGCGGCCTACCGCAATTGGCTCGGCGCAATGCGCGGGGACTTGGAGGCAAGCTTCGCCAAGGGCGGCAAGCACATGACGCGCCGCGCCAATCCCGACCGCACATTCACCGATATGAGGGGCGATCAACGCTCGCTTCGCACGCGCAGCCTGCTGCTGGTGCGCAATGTTGGACATCTCATGACCACGCCCGCCGTGATCCTGCCCGATGACAGCGAGCTTCCCGAAGGCCTGCTCGACGCCGCAATCACCGTGGCCATCGGTCTGCATGACCTCAAATCGCTTGGACCGCTCGAGAACAGCAGAACCGGCAGCATTTATGTGGTGAAGCCCAAGATGCATGGCCCGGACGAATGCGCCTGCACCAACGATCTGTTCGACGCCGTTGAGGATATGCTTGGCCTGCCGCGCAATACGGTAAAAGTCGGTGTGATGGACGAGGAACGGCGCACCAGCGCCAATCTTGCCGCCTGCATCCATGCCGTGAAAGACCGCGTGTTCTTCATCAACACTGGCTTTCTTGATCGCACGGGAGACGAAATCCATACCTCGATGCTGGCCGGCCCGATGCTGCCCAAGGCGCAAATCAAGCAGGCCGACTGGATCACCGC